>JADLFO010000249.1 GCA_020845455.1 Caldilineaceae bacterium | reverse complement strand
TGACAGTCGTCTGCGGTGACAGTCGTCTGCGGTGCAGCCAACCGAGCATACCTGCAACCTGGCTTGGCAGAACGGATCCATTGCCTGTGTTTGAAAGTTTGACCGACAAACTTCAGAGCGTCTTTGACAAGCTTGCACGCCAAGGCAAGCTGTCGGAAAACGATGTCAACCTGGCCCTGCGCGAGGTGCGTCTCGCCCTGCTCGAAGCCGATGTCAACTTCAAGGTAGTCAAGGACTTCGTCGAGCGTGTGCGCGTGCGCGCCGTGGGCAAAGAGGTCATGGAAAGCCTGACCCCGGCGCAGCAGGTCGTCAAGATCGTCAACGACGAACTGATCGAGCTGCTGGGCAAGCCGGCCGCGCTCAACCTCTCCGGCCAGCCGCCCCAAGCCATCATGCTCGTCGGGCTGCAGGGCGCAGGCAAGACCACCATGGCCGCTAAGCTGGCGCTGCGTCTGCGCAAAAACGGCCAGCGCCCGCTGTTGGTCGCCGCCGACATCTACCGCCCAGCCGCCATCCAGCAGCTAGAGATCCTGGGCAAGCAGATCGACGTGCCGGTCCACAGCGAAGGCTCCCAAGTTCCGGCCGCGACCATCGCCAAGAACGCCCTGCGCCTGGCGCGCGAAAAGGCCTACACCGCGGTCATCCTCGACACTGCCGGGCGGCTGCAGATCGATGACCAGATGATGCAGGAACTGGAGCAGGTGCGCATGGTCGCCCGCCCCAGCGAAGTGCTGCTGGTCGTAGATGCGATGACCGGCCAAGAAGCCGTCAACGTGGCCCAAGGCTTCAACACCCGCGTCCCCATCACCGGGCTGATCATGACCAAGATCGACGGCGATGCGCGCGGCGGCGCGGCGCTCAGCGTGCGCCAGGTCACCGGTGTGCCGATCAAATTCCTGGGCACGGGCGAAAAACTGGCCGACCTGGAACCGTTCCAGCCGGAACGCCTGGCGAGCCGCATCCTGGGCATGGGCGATGTCCTGACCTTGATCGAACGGGCGCAGGACGCCATCAGCGAAGATGATGCCCTGGCCATGGAGAAAAAGCTCCAGGAGGGCAGCTTCGACTTTGAAGATTTCCTCGACCAGCTCCAACAGATCAAGAAGTTGGGGCCGATCACCGACATCCTGGGCATGATCCCCGGCGTCAACCGCATGGTCAAGGAGATCGATAGCCAGTCGGCAGAGGGGAATCTCAAAAAGACCGAAGCCATCATCAACAGCATGACGCGCCAAGAACGGCGCTCGCCCGATATTCTCAACGGCAGCCGTCGCCGCCGCATCGCCGCCGGCAGCGGCGCCACCGTCGAGGATGTCAACACCTTGGTCAAACAGTTCCGCGAGATGCAAAAGCTCATGAAGCAGTTGGGCATCATGGGCGCGGGACGCAGCAAGAAAAAAGGCAAGGGGCGAAATCGAGGCGGCGGGGGCGGCCTGCCGCGCGGTCTAGCCGATATGTTTGGCGGCTTTAACTAAGCGCTGTGCGGGTCGCCTGCCCTGTTCGCATCCGAGTTCACATCTGACGCAAAGCGCCGTTTGGCATGCACTATTTTCAGAAGGAGATAGATCGAGTGGTCCGTATTCGCCTGCGCCGTATGGGTGCAACCAAAAAGCCGTTTTATCGCATTGTAGTCGCCAACAACGAGTCGCCGCGTGATGGCCGCTTTATCGAGGTGATCGGAACCTATAACCCGCTCACCGAGCCGGAAACCGTCGAACTCAAGGCCGACCGCGCCGCCTATTGGCTGGGGGTGGGCGCCAAACCCAGCGATGGGGTCATCCCCATTCTGCGCCGGCACAACCTGATCGACGAAAAGGGCGCGCCGATCCGCACCCCTGTGGCGGCAGACGGCGCGGCAGCCTAACGTCTATGGAAGACCTGGTGCGTTTCCTGGCCGAGTCGTTGGTCGAAGAGCCAAGCCGTGTATCCGTCTATCGCAAAGAGACGCGGCGCACTACCATCTTCAAGCTGCGTGTCGCGCCGGTGGACACCGGGCGCGTCATCGGCAAGGGCGGGCGGGTTGCCAACGCCATCCGTACCGTCCTGAATGTGGCGGCTCGACACCACGACAAGCCGGTCATGCTGGAAATCGACTGACGCGGCGGCAGATCGACGCACGTTCAGCCGCGCATACCACCCTCTCAAGCAGCGCCGCGCCTCGACAGCCGAGGCGCACCTGAGACGGCAGATACACGCTGCTTGAGGCAAGCAGAGACGCGCAACAGCGGAAGACATCTTCCGCTGTTCAATTTCATTGCCATGCAACAGCCAGAGTCCAAGCCTACCGGTCGCAGCAGTGGGCAGCGTTTCAAAACCTATACACACCGCAACCGCAAGGTGAGAATCCCGCTCGGCTATATGGCCGTCGGGCTGATCACCGGCACGCATGGTCTGCGCGGCGAACTCAAAGTCGAAGTCCACAGCGACAACCCGGCGCGCTTCGCCGTGGGCAACCGCCTTTGGCTGGGCGAAGGCTTGGCAGAGGTGGAGATCCTCACCTCACGCCCGCACAAGGGTCAAGCCCTCCTGACGCTCTCCGGCGTTGACGACCGCGCCGACGCCGATGCGCTGCGCGGCACATGGCTCTTCATCCCCAACGAAGACGCAGCCGAATTGGACGAGGACACCTACTATGTCCATGACATCATCGGCGCGGCCGTGCAGACCCAAGATGGACGTCCCTTGGGAGTGGTCAAAGACATTCTCTTCACCGGCGCAAACGAGGTCTATATCGTGGCCCCGCCCGACGCACCCGACCGCGAAATCCTGCTGCCCGCCATTGCCGACGTCATCCTGCACGTCGACCTAGAGCAAGGGCTGATTACCGTCAACCTGCTGCCTGGGCTGCTTGAAGAATAGCCGCGGGCGGGACCCTGCGGGCGCGTTTGACAAATCCACGAACCCTACAGTATGCTCGCGCGAGCCTGAGGTACGCTGTCCTGATCGCTCCTAACTCACCGCTGGGACGGGTGGCTATGCCCGTAGATTTGCCCATCGATTTGCCTATCGATTTGCCTGTGGACGAAAAAGCCTACTGGATCGCCCTCAATAAGGTGGCGGGCATCGGCGCGGTTCGCTTTTCTACCCTCCTTGCGGTCTGCGGCTCGGCCTCCGCCGCCTGGCGAGCCCCTATTCATGACCTCAAGGCCGCAGGTCTCGACCGCCGCACCCTGGAAAACATCCTCCAGGCGCGGCGCACCCTCGACGTTACCGCCGAATGGGAACAGGTCGAGCGCGCCGGCGTGCAGGTGATCACGCTTCTCGACGACCACTACCCCGCCAACCTACGCCAGATCGACGCGCCGCCCCCCCTGCTCTATGTGCGCGGCGAACTGCAGCCCAGCGACCTGTGGGCCATCGGCATCGTGGGGACGCGCCGCGCCTCGGTCTATGGCCGTGAAGTAGCCCACACCCTCGGCCGAGACCTGGCCGCCCAAGGGATCACCGTCGTCAGCGGGCTGGCGGTCGGCGTCGACACCGTGGCCCACAAGGCAGCGCTCGAAGCCAGCGGCCGCACCATCGCCGTCCTGGGCAGCGGCGTCGACCAGATCTACCCGCCCGCCAACCGGGGCCTGGCCCAGCAGATCGTCCAAAACGGCGCGCTGGTCAGTGAATACCCCTTGGGCGCCCGCCCCGAAGCCGGCAACTTCCCCCCGCGCAACCGCATCATCAGCGGCTTGAGCAAAGGCGTAGTTATCGTCGAAGCGGGCGAGCGCAGCGGCGCGCTGATCACCGCCCGGTTTGCCGCCGAGCAGGGCCGCGATGTCTTTGCCGTGCCGGGGAGCATCCTTCATCCCGGCAGCGCCGGCTGCAACGCGCTCATTCAGCAGGGCGCGACGCCGCTGCTCTCGGTCGGCGATGTGCTCAAACAACTGGAGATGGAACAGGTCGCCACCCGCCGCGCCGCCCATGCCGCCATCCCGGTGGATCCCCAGGAAGCAAGCCTGTTGGCGCTGCTGGGCCGCGAGCCGCAGCATGTCGACGACCTGGTGCGCCAAACCGCACTGCCCGCCCCGCAGATCGCCGGGCTGTTGGCCATCATGGAACTCAAAGGGCTGGTGCGCCAAGCCGCGCACCTGACCTATGTGCGGAGTTGACTGCGTATGACAGCCACGACTCTGTTTCCGGCCCCATGCCCCCACCCAAATCCCATTCGGCCCCGGCCCACAAAGGTTGAAGCATGAAACCATATGGCGTGATCCTAGCGGGCGGCGTCGGCACTCGGCTCTGGCCGCGCAGCCGCCAAACCAGCCCCAAACAGTTTAGCGACATCATCGGCAGCGGTCGCACCATGATCCAAGCCACTGCTGACCGGCTGGAAGGGTTGATCCCTCCCGACTATCTCTATGTAGTCACCGGCCGGCCCTATGCGCAACTGTGCGCCGAACAACTGCCCGACATGCCGCGCAGCCAGATCCTGCTCGAACCCAGCGGGCGCAACACGGCGCCCGCCATCGGCTTGGCCGCCGTGCATATTTTGCAGCGTGACCCCGATGCGATCATCGCCAGCCTGCATTCAGATCATGTCATGACAAGCCCGGCCACCTTCCGGCAGGCGCTGCGCCGCGCCGTCGAGGCAGCGGCCCAAGGCTATATCGTCACCTTGGGCGTCGAACCGACCTTTCCCCACACCGGCTACGGCTACATTCAACGTGGCGCGCCGCTGGAACAGGTCGCCCCAGGCGAGCCGCCGGTCTATCATGTGCGCCGTTTTCTTGAAAAACCTGACCGCGCCACCGCCGAATCCTTTTTGCTCGATGGGAGCTACTACTGGAATGGCGGTATCTTTGTGGCGCGCGCCGCAGTACTCATGCAGGAGATCGCCCGCCAGACGCCCGACCTCTACGCCGGTCTCCAGCAGATCGCCCAAGCCTTGCACAGCGACGACCGCACCGCCACGGCCGCAGCCACCGCAGCCGTCTGGCCGGCGCTGCCCAGCATCAGCATCGACCACGGCGTCATGGAAGGCGCGCAGGCTGTGGCCACCGTTCCCCTTGACGCAGGCTGGAACGATGTCGGCAGTTGGGATGCACTTGAAACCATCCTGGCGGCGGACGCCGCCGGCAACTATATCGCTCACGGCGACGTGGTCGCCGTCGACAGCCAGGACAACATCGTCTATGCCGGCAAACCGCTCGTCGCCTTGGTCGGCGTGGATAACTTGGTCGTCGTCGACACCGGTGATACACTCCTGATCGGACACAAACACCAAATGCAGAAGGTCAAAGAAGTCGTCGAACAGCTGCGCGCCCAGGGCCGTTTGGACCTCCTCTAGACCGCTCAACCGCCGGCGCAAAGGAGTATGCGATGCCGCCCTATGAACCCTCTCAGCCGACACGCCGAACCAGTCTAAACGCTTCCCCAGGCCGCGCCGGTGACCAATCGCTGCCCCTCCTGGCCTTGGGAGCGGGAGCCTTGCTCGGCCTGATCTTGGGGCTAATCCTGGGCTGGGGCGTCTTCCCGGTGCGTTGGACCAACGCCTGGCCCGGCGACCTCAGCGATGAGGCGCGCGCCCAATATCTGGCCGCCGTAGCCGAAGCCTATGTCTACTATGGCGACGCCCAGGCTGCAGAGATCGCACGCAACCGGCTCTATAACCTCAACGACAACCTAGCCGACGAGATCGTCGCCGCCCAAAGCTTCTTTGCCAATCACCCGCAGGCCAACGCTAATATATACATCGGCAACCTGGGCCGGTTGGCGCAGGGCCTCGACGCCGTCTCTCCCAAGACAATTGTCGACGCCCCGCCTGCCGAAAGCGCCCCCGCCGCAGACGCACCGGTGACCGGCGGCTCGGCGATCAGCACACGCGTCCGCTCCTGGGTCAACTGGCTCCTGCTGGCAGTGGCCGCCCTGGCGCTGATCGTCGGCGGGCTGATGGTCATTACGCGGCTCTCCAAACGCCGCGCCGCCACCGCCACCGACTCCCTGGATGACGAAGCCGAGGGCTTTGAGGACGAGGACGACTTCGCCACGCAGCCGGGGCGCAGCCCCTACCAACGCCCGCTGCCCAGCCCATTGCGCACCAGCGTGCGCGAAACCGGCCGCCCACGCGAGCGCGACATCGCCTCACCCACAGCGCCGCACGGCGAAGACTATGGCTTTGACGAGGAACACGACGAGTCGCCCGCGGCGTTTGCCTCCGGCGCCATGCTCGACACCTTCGAAACAGAGGACGACTTCTATGACGAACCTGCGCTCAATCTCGACGACGAGGAGATGGGCGAGGAATCGACCGAGGAGCTAGACGAAGAGGCGGATCAAGGCCTGCACGAAGCGCTCGACGAAGGCGGCTTCGAACTGATGGAGACAGAGGAGAGCGCGCCCTATGCACGGCCGGCGCTGAGCGCAGCATTTAGCCAGGAGGAGGAACTGGACCCGGAATACCCTGCGCACGCCGTCCGGCGCAGCGGTCAGGGGACGCTGGTCAAGACCTTCACCGTTCACTACCAGACGGGCATTCCCGACTATGACCAGTCCTACAGCATCATGGACCCAAATGGGGGTCGCTATATCGGGGAGTGCGGCATGGGGGTCAACCTTAAGAACGGCATCCTGCAGAACAACTCCGACAACGTGATCGCGCTCGACGTCTGGCTGGTGGACAAAAAACAGGAGAAGTCTTATTCAAGCCAGAGCCGGGTGCTCCTAAGCGAATATGTGATCGACAACAATCTGGAGTCCGCCTTCACGCGTGAGCGCCCCAACGACGCTGCGCCGCTCGTCCCCCAGCCGGGCATAACCTTTCAACTCAAGGGGCTGGACCTAATCTTGGAATGTGAAGTGCTGGAGGCCAAATACATCGCCGGCGGCCCCACCGCAGGCATCTTTCAAAGCCTCAAGCTCGACATGACCGTCGTGGCGATCGATTGACCGGCTTGCAGGCCGCCTCCGGTCGCTGCGAGGAACGCGCCTAGGCGCGTTCCTCCGGGTCATAGAGCCGCTTGTACTCCTGAACGGCATAGCGGTCGGTCATCCCCGCGATATAGTCACACACGACCCGGTGCAGCCCTTCGGGATGCTCGATCACACGCTGCTGCGTCTCGGTAGGAAGCTGCTCCGGCTGCGCCACATACGCGCCAAACAGCGCCTGCAACAACCGCTCCGCCTTGGTCGCCATGCGCACCACGCGATAATGGCGATAGAACTTCTTGAACAAAAAGCGCTTCAGTTCGGCGTTGAGCGCCTGTACCTCCGTCGAGTAGTTGGCGAGATTGTGGGGCAGGCGGCGCACATCGTCTAACGTCTGCACGCTCGCCGCCTCCAGATTCTGCTGCGTCGCCTGGATCGTGTCGCTGACCTCCACCCCCACCAGACGGCGAATAAAGCGATGGCGCAGCATCGAATCGGACAAGTCGGCGTCTTCCGGCGCGCCCAGGCCGGCAAGGATGCGCTTGGCAATCGCCAACTCACGCACCTCAGCCGGGTGTAAAATCGCGCTGCGCAGGCCGTCGTCCAGGTCGCTGGTGTTGTACGCGATCTCATCGGCCAGGTTCGCCAGTTGGCATTCGAGCGTGCCCCGCTCATCCGGGCCATAGTCGGTTGCGTCCACCAGGTCATAGTCTGTGTCGTGCTTGACCACGCCCTCAAGCACCTCATAGGTCAGGTTCAGGCCGGGATGGTCGGGGTAGCGCCGCTCCAGTTCGGTGATGATGCGATAGGTCTGGCGCTGATGGTCATAGCCGCCGTGGTTCTTCATCAACTGGTTGAGCGTATGCTCGCCGACATGGCCGAAGGGTGCATGGCCGAGATCGTGCGCCAGACAGATCGCCTCCGTCAAATCCTCATTACAGCCCAAGGCGCGCGCCAGCGTGCGCCCAATCTGCGCCACCTCGACGCTGTGCGTCAGCCGATTGCGGTAATGATCCCCCTCCGAATAGACAAAGACCTGCGTCTTATATTCCAGCCGGCGAAAGGCGGTGGTGTGGATAATGCGGTCTCGATCACGCTGATAGGCCGTCCGGTAGGCGTGTTCATCCTCCGGATAGACCCGGCCCCGGCTCTTGCTGCTGTGCATGCCATAGGGCGCAAGACAGTCCTTTTCACGCGCTTCCAGTTCCTCACGGGTGATCACGGTCACGGTCGTTATCCTCGCCGGCAGCCTTGCCGCTATCCTTGTCTCTATCCTTGTCGTTTGTTTGGCCGGCGATGACCGTAGCGCTGGCCGCCATCCACGGTGATCACCTCGCCGGTGACATAGTCCGCTTCGATCAGATAGCGCACTGCCATCGCCACATCTTCGGGGCTGCCCCATCGCCCCAGCAGCGTGCGCGCCGCTGCCGCCGCCTCGCGCTGCGGCGTCGAGTTGGGCGGCG
>JADLFO010000248.1 GCA_020845455.1 Caldilineaceae bacterium | reverse complement strand
TGTTTGTGGCCGCGGTGGGTATCTGTGTGGCGATCCACCAGTTTTTGTTGGCGATCGGCGCGACGTTGGTGGTGTTTGTCGTGCTCCTCGCAGGCCGGCTGTATGAAGGCAAGGGCAGGGGGCAGGACAATTCTCAACATAGTGACAGCGGCTAGACCTCGCCCCCTCTAGTTTGGTTAGTTTGGCTCCTCTGGGTTCGGCTCCCCTGGTTCAATTTTCCCGCTTCGGCTTTACATCGCCTTACGTTGTTGGTGCAGCCCCTTCGGTTCTTGCTCTGTCTGTATGCCTGCTCGCAACCTATCTATCCCTGTATCAGCGGTCTATATCTCGGTAGCTCGCAGACCCTGCCGGCGTGTTCTATCTTATCCGTAGACAGAAGCGACGGCTGCGCCGTCACTCCATCTCGCCCCCCACACTCGCCGGATCTGAGCGGATGCAGCGTCCGGCCATGGCGAAGGGCGCAGATGGGCTACTCCATTTTAGACTACGCGCTGCCCAGCTAAGCCACCGGGCCGGCGTGTGGGGACCGCACAGGGAAAGGCAGAGGGCCATGAATTATCGGGGACCGCTAGAGCCATCGTTCACCGGTGAGGCAGCGATTGGGCTGCCGATGATGCAGAATTTTGCGCCTGTCTTGAGCGAATTGCGCGCCGCGAACGCCGGCTTGGAGCAGGTAATCCAGATCCAAGCGTATGAGCCGCGGGCACGGATTGCGCTTCCGGAGCAACTGGCCGCAACGATGTATGTCGTCGTGGAAGGGACTGTGCATTTGGTGTGCAGCAGCGACAGCCGGCGGCGGTTGATCGTAGCCAGCCTGGGACCCGGCTCGATCTTCGGCCAAGGGCCGCTCGAAGAGCCGGCGACCTCTAATGTCACGGCGGAGGCCGGGGGGCATGTGACGGTCTGGTCGGTCCCCGCCAGCCACGCGCGTCCATTGGTGGTGCGCTATCCGATCTTGACCTGGGCGCTGCTTCAGACCTATGGCCGGCGTTTGGCCCAGGTGGAAGATAACCTGGAGGATATCGCCTATCGTAAGCTGCCGGAGCGTTTGGCAAACCTGATCTGGGACCTATCGGACGAACACGGCGTGGTCGAAGGGCTGAGCCATCAGTCTCTGGCCGACCACCTGGGAACCTACCGCGAGACGGTCAGCGCCGTGTTGCGCGACTTCAAGCAGGCCGCGATCTTGAGCCTGGGCTACCGGCGGATTGTGATCCTCGACCGCGAGGCGCTGGCCGAGGTGGCGGGGGTGTGGGACTATTAGCGTGAAAGAACTGACGTGAGGGATATAGATGCACTTATACCCGACGCTGTGTCCTTGTTCTGGACCGCCGTATATCCCAACCGGCCCGTCCCTCTGGTAGAGTAGAGTGGCCGTCGCAGCCCGCAGATAAGCACACCGATGCGAGGGCATACCCAACGCGATACAGATTTCGGCGGCGTGAGCAAGGGCAAGCAGGAGCGTTCTCCGGTAGTGAATGGTAGTCCGAGGTACGAGTTCGTGTTAGGGCAGTATCAGGGTTCGGCATCGGTGTCTGCGGGCTGCGGCGTAGTTAACGGGCAGAAATTAGATAGAGGTGCGGGGCGTGATTGTGCCGGTGTTTCTTGATCCAGGCAACTGAACCGACTAGGCAGCGCTTCTATAGGTAAACAAGCCGGCCCTCGTCCCTAGTGGCGGAGCGCCGGTCTTGTTTTTGAACTGGGATTTGAACTGCGCCGGTTGGCCGCCTCGCTTCCGCCGCCGGTTTGATCCGCCGATGGGCCAGCTGCCCAGGCTAGAGTATGGAGGAAGCGCGATGAGCTTCAATGTAGACGTATCGATGCCCAAGATCGACGAGCGACCCGGCGCGCGATCCGCCGGCCCCTGGCTGCAAGACTTGCAGGCGCGCTGCGCGGCGCAGGCCGTCGAGATGGGCAGCGCCGCCGAAAACATCGAGACGCACGGCGTAAAGCTGCTGCTCAAAGCCTATGCCCAGCAGCGGGTGGGGTTTGGCCGCGAGCTTCAGCGTATTCTGGCGCAGATCGATGAGAGCCGGGCAGAGGTCGAGGCGAACGGTCACGGCGTCAAACAGGGGGCGCGCGACCTGGCGGCCTCTTTGACCGTGCAGCGCGAGCAGCGCCGCGTGGTGGCGCTGACCGGCGTGGTGGACGGCGAGCGTGCTCTGCTGCACGCCTATACCCATGCGCTCCAGGCGGATCTGCCTCTGGAGGTACGCGACCTGGTGGAGCGCCAGCGCAACCAGATCGCCGCGGGCTATGACCGTCTGGTCGAACTGAGCGGCAAAGGCGCGACGGAACCGGTGACGCGCGTCTTTGCGCGGCCGCGCGCGGCAGATGAGGCGCTTGCCCAGCTGGCGCAGGCGGGCTTTACTTCCCAAGTCGATGTCTTCGACGTGGACAACCTGCCGGTTCACCCCGCACAGCCGGCGCAGATGCGGCGCTCGGTCGGGGCGACGATACAGGCGGGCACACTCGCCGGCGCGCTGCTGGGCGCGGTCGTGGGGCTGGCCTGGGCGCTGGGACAGAGCGCCATGCCCGGCATGGCGCTGGATATCAGCATGAACCCCTGGCTGTTGCTGCTGATCTCGACGGTGGTGGCGGCGTTCTGGGGCGCGATCTTTGGCTGGCTGATTGGGCGCAGCAAGGTGGAAGATGACCGCTTTGTCTATGGCGATAGCCTGGCGCATGGGGCGCGGCTGGTGGTCGTCTATGCTGTACCCGAACGCCGCGCCGAGGCGCAGCGCATCCTGCAGGTCTATCATGACCGTGAACTGAACAAGGAGTAGACGGGGCGTGCCGTGGCGGTTCAGCGGCGCTTTGAGGCTTTTGACTACGGCTTGACGACACGGCCCTGGGGGGCTAGGTAGCGAAAGCCGCGCTCGGCACGGCGGCAGCCGTGGCTTCGGCCTCAGATGGGGTTTCAACCTCAGCCGGGGCTTCAGGGGTGTAAGCGTTGGCGGCGTGCGCGGGTCTAGGTTTGCTCATGCTCGTTCGCCGCGCCGGACGCGGCATCTTCGACGCTATCTTTGACGTTTTTGACGGTGTTTTTGGCATCCTTGACCGTATCTTTGACCGCTCCAGTTGCGGCTTCGGCGGCGGCCTCGGCAACCGTGGGCGCGTGCTCATCTTCGATCACGTTGACATGTACGCCGGCTTTGGCTTCAGGCTGGACATAGCCTTGGGCCGCGGCGTGATGGGCAGCGGCCAGCGTGTCGGCGATGAGCAGCATGGGCACATCGGCCTGCAGCGCACCGCCGATCAGCCGTACCGCGGCATCGCGCTTTGCTTGGCTCACATCGCGGATATAGATCGTAAGGATGCGCTCTGGAAAGGCGCGTACGACCTGCTGGTAGATTTCTGGGTCGCGCTGCCCGCTGTCGCCGATCAGGATAAACGGCAACTGTGGGTAGGTGGTGAGGATGCGCGTGATCTGCTCCAGCTTGTGGGTGGCGTGGCCCGAAAAGAGAAAGCCGCTTTGGTTTGCGCCATAGTCGGTGAGCAGCAGCGGCCCGGCCGGAATCTGGTTCAACTCCATAAAATCCACCAGCAGGTCATAGAGATTCCACGCGCTGCTGGAGACAAAGAAGATCGGGTTCTGGTCTTGGCCGCCCGCGCCGCGCTGCAGCGCCTGGTAGAAGGAGGCCACGCCTGGGAAGGGCATGCGCGTGCGGGCGTTGTTCAAAAAGACCATGCGCGCCATCTTGAGCAGGTGCGGAGCATGGGTCACGACCACCGTGTCGTCGATGTCGCTGATGACGCCGTATTGCGCCGTGGCGGGCGGGATCAGCACGTCGGCTTCGGCCGGGGCGATGGTCTGAGCGTAGTCGGCGGCGTTCTCGGCCTCCATGCGCACCTTGATCCACCCGGCAGGCGGCGTCAGCGCTGCGGGCAGCCGAAACTTGGTCTGATAGTAGCCCTCGGCGTCGCTGACGGTCTGCGCGCGGACGGTGGCATAGTGTGCGGCCAGACGCACACCGGGCGCCTCGCGCGAGGCGAAGCGGCGGTACATGGCCTCTAAGTTGTCCCACAGCGTATCGTCGTCTTGCGGCTCGAGTTCGCCTCGGTTTTCCATGACACGGCCCGCCACGAAGATTTCGTCGGCGGTTCCATAGGTTCGATAGGGGGTGATCAGCAGTGGGGCATAGCTATAGCCCAGACGCTTGCGCAGACGTGCGCGCAGGGCGTCTACACGGTTATCGGCGCGATAGCCAAGTTGGGCGAGCAACGTTTTGAGCTTTGACATCGATTCGTATCCGTTGACAGCAATCCATGGATTGCGATCTATTTGCGTGGCTATTTGTATGGTGAAAGGCAGGCGTATCCCCCTGGACGCACAGTACGAGCGGGTTTCGCCTCGCTCGTACTGGTATTGTCTATTGGAACCGCCACAGCCGGAAATTTCACCGGTGTGCCGTACCAGCGCGCCGGTCTATTCGGCTGCCGGAATCAAGATGCCATCCAGCACATGCACGATCCCGTTGGCGGTTTCAATGCTTTCGAGCACGGGCGCGCCGTTGACAAGCAGCCTGCCGTCACGGGCAACGGTGACCGTCATCGATTGACCCAGGGCCGAGAGGGCCGCGCCCAGCCGCGCCAGGTCGTTGGCCGTCACACGGTCGGCGACGATAGGGTACTAGCCGATGCCCGCCCCAGTGTACGCGCCGGGCCTGTTCCAGCCCAGGGGCCGCGATAGAGGGCGGCGATACAGCAGAGGATAGAGAAAAGTGTATCTGCATCTGTGCCTTGTTCCCCTAACGTGACGCGGAGATTTGCTTGCATCCGTGTGCTACCCTGAGAAGAAGCTCTTGGAGACAGTCTACGGAGACAGAAGAGAGGAGACCGGAGAGACGGGCAGCACAGACATGAGTACTACGGCTGATCTGCGCAACCGAACATCGCCCGCTCCGCTCCGCTCGGCAGGCGAGACGGGGGCGCTTCCTGCACAGGCGCAGCAGGGGAAGACCGACCGACGGCGTCGCCACACCAAGACGGTATGGATGTTGCTGCGCAGCACCTTCCAGAGTTGGATCACCGACGATGCCCAGCGGTTGGCCGCGGCGCTGGCCTATTATGCGGTCTTCTCGCTGGCGCCGATCATGATCATCGTGATCGGGCTGACCAGCATCTATCTGGGCAGCGCGCGCGCCCAGATGGAAATCACGCGCCAGTTCACCGGTCTGGTAGGCCGCCAGGGGGGCGAGCTTGTCAAGCAGATGGTGGATATCGGGCTGCGTGAGCATGACGGCTGGCGTGCGACGGTGATCGGGCTGATCACGCTCTTGGTCGGCGCGTCGGGCGCGTTCGCCCAGCTTCAGGGCGCGCTCAACCAAGTGTGGGGGGTGCGACCCAACCCTAAGAAGGGGCTGTTGGTCGTGTTGCGCGCCCGGTTCTTTTCGTTTGCCATGATCCTGGTCGTGGGATTTTTGCTGCTGGTTTCGCTGATCCTCAGCGCCTGGCTGGCGGCGTTGGCCGGCGCCGTCGGGTTTTTTATGCCGGATGTGGATCTGCTGATCCGCGGTCTGAATCTCCTGCTCTCGTTTCTGGTCGTCACATTGCTGTTTGCCCTGATCTACAAGGTGCTGCCCGACGTCGCCATTCGCTGGCGCGACGTGTGGTTGGGCGCGGCGGGGACGGCCCTGCTCTTTGGTCTGGGCAAATATATCATCGGGCTGTACTTGGGCAACAGCGCCATTGCCAGTTCGTTTGGCCCCGCGGGGGCGCTGGTGGTGCTCTTGGTCTGGATCTACTATTCGGCCCAGATTTTCCTCTTCGGGGCCGAGTTCATCCAGGTCTATGCCAACTGGCGCGGGGTGCGGTTGATGCCCACCAGCTACGCCGTGCCCTACGAAACGATCCGCAAGTAACCGCGCGAGCACACAAGACGATCATCGCCAGGGCGCACACGACGAACAGGAACGCCGCACGGGAAACCGTCCACCGGCGGCTGCGCACGTTTAGCTGACGGGCCGAGGTATTGCAGCACAAGAGGAATCGCACAAGGCAAACGGTAGGCGGAAGATTGCACGAGGAGCCAACGATGGATGACCCCACGACAGAGCAACCCACGGGGGACGCGCCGCGCACGGCGCAACTGGCGGCGCTGGGCGACGAAGTGCGCGACCTCACGCGGTCGCCGCTCTATGCGTTTCGCCAGGCGCGCAAATACAAGGCGGTGATCGGTGAAGGGCCTGCCGATGCGTCGATCATGTTCATCGGCGAAGCGCCCGGCGAGTACGAAGCCAAGAGCGGACGCCCGTTTGTCGGCGCGTCCGGGCGCGTGCTTGATGAACTGCTGGCCTCCATCGGGCTGCAGCGGTCGCAGGTCTATATCACCAACGTGGTCAAGGACCGCCCGCCGGAGAACCGAGACCCCAGCCCCGAAGAGATCGCGCTCTATGCGCCGTTCTTGGTGCGCCAGATCGAGATCATCCGCCCCCAGGTTATCGCCACCTTGGGGCGTTTTGCGATGGAGTTTGTGCTGAATCTGCTGCAGATCTCCCCGGAGAACGCCATGATCAGCAAGCTGCATGGACAAGTGCTGTACGGCAAGACAGCCTATGGCTCGGTGGCGGTGGCGCCGCTCTATCATCCTGCCGTGGCGCTTTACAGCACCCCGCGCAAGGCGACGCTCTTGGAGGATATTCAGGCGCTCAAGCCGTTTGTCGGCAAGTAGCTGCCGGCCTGCGCGCAGCAGCCTGCGTGCAGGCGCGCTCTATCCGGCAGTATGACGCTGCACTGTACCATGAAGGTCGGCGGCGCGAGACCAATTGCGCGATCCTGGTGTATAAGACGTTCAGCGAGCGAAGGAGTGAAGTATGGCAACTCAGGATTCTCGACGCATGCAAGATTCTGAAGAGACGCAAGATCCGCGGCGCGACGATACCCCGCGTATCAGCAGCGGCAGCCAGTGGGGCGACCCGACCGACCCCCCCGTGGAAGAGGTGAGCTTTGAGGAACTGATGGAACTCCGCGAGAAACTGGAGTCCGAGGACGTGTCGACCGGCGATCTGATCAGCACCCAAGATACCGATGGCAGCACCACCGACCCGGCGCTGGCCCAGGAGCAGGGGCTGGTCTATATTCCGCCCAGCGACCCGCCGGTGGCGCCCAGCGATGACCTGCAGGGCGTGGAGATCGCGGCCGGGTTTGCCAGCAGCATGGAAGAGACTGATCTGGATGTGTTGGACCTGCCTGAACGGGTAGACGACAACGATTCAGACCTGGAGGATGATATCCGCACGGCGCTGCGCTATAACAGCGAGACCATGCATCTCGACGATGTGCGTGTCTATGTGCGCAACGGCATTGCCTATCTGCGCGGTACCGTGGTGAGCGAAGACGACATCACAATTGTGGATGAAATGGTGCGTGATATCGACGCCGTAGTCGATGTGAATAACGAGTTAGAGGTCGCCGAAGAGACATAGACAAACCACAACGCCCCGCAGGGGCGGGCAGATATGGCAAAGAAGGGCCGCTCGTGTCTTGTGCGAGCAGCCCTTCTTTGCTCCTTCCCTTTACTCCGCGTCCATCGATCCGTTCATCCATCTAACACGAACCCGCATACCAATCAATATCCCAATCTACAAAGGACGCGTGGCGGACGCGCCCGCAAACGCGTCTGCCAACGAAGCGCCGACGCCGGCCGTATAGACTCAAATCAGCCGCAGCAAATGGAGTGAAGCGGTCGTGAAAACCCATTCAGAAAAGGAGATTCCTATGTTTGTCCGCACCAAATTGATTGCGCTCTTGGCCCTAGTCATGCTAGCGCTGGCCGCCTGTATGCCGGTGGCTGCCACCGGCGTCAATCTTGTCCAGGCCCAAGCCGACAGCGAGAAAGCCAAGGCAAAGGTCACCCAGTTCATAGGCTGCCAGCCCGTAGTCCCCCAGGCACATCGCGATATTCGTGCGCTGGCCGATATGCCGCCAGATCGCCAATGCCCGTTCGTAGAACGCCACCGCTTGGGCCAGGCGTTCGCCGCCCGCACAAAAGGCTACCCAGCCTAAAAAGTTGGTCGACAGCGCGATGCCGTAGGGATCGCCAATCGCCTCTGAAATCGCCAAACTCTCGCGATAGTAGTGTTCCGATAGAGCATAGTCGCCCAGGCAATTGACGGCCCATCCTGTCGAAGCCAACACACGCGCTGTCAAATCTGGGCGCTGAAGCTCGCGGCAGAGCGCCAGCGCCTCTTGGGCCAGCCGCTTGCTCTCCTCAAAATCCGCAAAGGAAGCGACAATATCGGACAGAATATGCAGGGCTTCGGCCATCTGATTGCGGTCACCGCTGGCGCGCGCCAGGGTAATCGTTTGCTGAAGCGCAGATTCAGCGGCGGGACGGTTGCCGCGCAGCCGGGCCAGCGCGCCAATGTGGGCGTAGACAAAGGCCAGTTCACTCCGGTCATCGCTTTGGCTTAGCACCGTGTCGAAACTGCACTCCGCCGCCGTCAGGTTGCCTTGGGAGAGGTGAAAGACCCCTAGACGCGCCAGCAGGCGGCAGCGGAGCGGCGTATGATCGGGCGCACCGTTAGCGGCAGAATGGGCCGCGGACGTCTCTAACCCATATAGAGCATGCGCTAACATCTCCTCGCCTTCGACATAGCGGCCGCGTGTGAAGAAAAAAAGATAGAGCGCATGCAGCGATGCGCCGATCAACGGCCAAGCGCGTTGTGCCACGGCCCTATCCCAGGCGGCATGTAGATTGTCGATCTCAGCGGCGATGGCATCCAGCGCGGCGCGCTGATCCGGCCCAATCAGGGTGGTCTGGCGCTGGGCGGCCTGCTGCAGATAGAAAGCAGCGTGGCGATCCTGCGTCTCGGCTTCGCCGCTGGGCGTTTCGGCCAGCTTTTCGGCGAGATATTGGCGCGGCAACTCATGGATTTGATAACGCGCGTCCGGAGTCCAGTAGATCCAGGAAGTATCAACCAGTTCGGCCAGCATCAGAAGGTCAGCGCCGGTCACGGCAGCCGCATCTTGTAGGAACCCACCCCGAAAGACGGAAAGACGCCGCAGTACGATCTGGGCTTCCTCACCCAGCAGTTGCCAGGAGTGATCCAACACGGCGCGCATGCTGCGGTGGCGCATGGGCACATTGTGGTGACGGGCGACAAGAAAGTCCATGCCGCGCTCGATCTCGTCTGCGATCTGCGCACAGGAGAGCAGCTTGAGCCAGGAAGCTGCCAGTTCAATCGCCAGCGGCATGCCGCCACCATGCGGCAAATACGCACGATTTCGCCCTGCTGGACGCTTGGCTCGAAGCCGGTGACTGCCCGGCGCGCGGTCTGCACAAACAATGCTACAGCGTCCGACGCGTCTACCGCGCCCGGCCCAGGCGTGGCGGGCGGCAGGCGCATCCCGGCCAGCGGGTGAAACCATTCCTCTTGCAGTTTGAGCGCCTCGCGCGAGGTGACCAGCAGCTTGACACCCGGCGCGGCAGCCAAGATATCGGCGATGAGGCCGGCGCCGTCGAGCAGATGCTCGAAGTTGTCCAGCACCAACAGCGATTCTTTTCCGTGCAGAAAGTTGAGTAGTTGCCGCTGTGGCGGTTCGTTGCCATAGAATTGCAGGCCAAGCGCTTCGGCAATCGCCGGGACGATGCGGCTGGGCGCATTGACCGGCTGGAGCGGCACGAAATAGACGCCGTTCTTGAATTGAGGCTGACCAGTATCCTGTGTCGCTTCCAACTCACGCTCTTTCAGCAGCGTCTGCGCCGCTTCAATTGCCAACCGCGTCTTGCCCATACCGCCGGGGCCGACGATTGTCAACAAGCGACAGTCCGGGGTATGCAGCCGGCGCAGAAGTTCGGCCAGTTCTTGGCGGCGACCGACAAACGGCGTGGTCTGCGTGGGCAAATGTACGGGCGCAAATGCGGCGGGCATCACACCGGCCGTGACACCGAATATCGGTGCGGGCTTGTCTCGCCCAGGGAAACGGCGTGTACGGATCGCCTCATAGAGCGCCGTCGTCTCGTTGTCGGGCGGCGCGTCGAGTTCTTGCGCCAACAGCCGAACACATTCCTCATACTGGCGCAGCGCCGCAGCCGGCTGCCCGGCCTGAGCATAAAGCTGCATCACTTGCCGCTGCGTCCTCTCTTCCAAAGGGTCAAGCGCCAGCCACCGCCTTGCATGGCGCAACGCTTCTGTCCAGTTGGTCTGCCCTGTGTAGAGCGCGACGATTTCTTCCAGGGCGTGCGCAAACGCGCGGCGCAACTCTTCACGCTGGAAGTACTGCCAATCGTCGTATTCCGGACAGTCGGCCAAGCTGAACCCGGCCATAAAGTCGGCGGTATACAGCTCGACCGCCGCGAGCAGATGCGCCATGCGGCTTTCGTCGAACGTGTCTTGGGATGTTTCGGCGGCCTGGGCGTCGGCGATGTGGCGCTGAAAAAACTCGATATCCAGCCCAAGCACGGCCTTGGCGTGGATCGCCACCAATTCGGCGGCGCTTTCGATCACGTGATCGCCCACCATCTGGCTGAGGTCGTAGAGGGTGCGGCGCAGATTGGCGCGCGCAGCCTGTTGGTCCTTGTCCGGCCAGAAGAGTGTGGCGAGCGCATCACGGCTATGCGCTTGGCGAGTGACGGCGAGATAGGCGAGCAGCGCCAACGCCTTGCGCAAGCTGAGGTCGAGCGGCGCACCGCTGCGCAAGATGCGTGGCGGGCCAAACAGATAGAGTTGAAGCTGCACAATCGGCCTCCTCCTTTTGCAGCAAGCGCAGAGGCTGTGTGCCCACAATCCTACCCAAATCCCGGCTCTGGCTCAAATTGGCAATAGCTGTGCCGCCTGTCGCGTGCGGCTTTTTGCCACAGGGTTGTGAGAGACTATACTA
>JADLFO010000247.1 GCA_020845455.1 Caldilineaceae bacterium | reverse complement strand
AGCGCGGCCATAAGCGCGTTCCAGTCGCTGTAGACGGCCAGCCCGATATAGATCAGAAAAGCAAAGACCAGCGAATAGAGCAGCTTGCGCTGTAGATCAGAACTCATAGCGGGCCAAGTACCTCCAACGGCTGCGCCTGCCCCGGCGGGGCAGGCGCACACATAACCGTTCGACAACGGGGGCGACGATCAGGGATAGAAGCCGCGCATCCGGATCGCCTCGGTGATGCGTTCGACGGCGATCACAAATGCGCCCATGCGCAGGCTGCACTTACGCTGTGAACAGACCCCCATCACCACATCTAGGTTGTCGAGCAGCTTACGCTCCATCTGGCGGCGCACTTCGCCCTCATCCCAGAAGAACGACTGCAAGCTCTGCACCCACTCGAAATAGCTCACGGTCACGCCGCCGGCGTTGGCGAGGATATCGGGCACAACCAGCACGCCCTTATCTTCCAGAATGGCGTCGGCTTCCGGGGTGGTCGGGCCGTTGGCGCCTTCGACCACGGCCTTGGCGCGCACCCGCGCCGCATTGTCGCGGGTCAACTGACCTTCCAGCGCCGCCGGCACCAGCACGTCGACCGGCAGTTCCAGCAGTTCGGCGTTGGTGATGCTCTCTGCCCCGGCGAAACCAGTGACCGTACCGGTAGCGGCGAAATGGCGCAACAACTGGCGCATGTCCAGCCCGTTTTCGTTATAGATGCCGCCGTATTTGTCGCTCAGCGCCACGATGCGCGCCCCGCGTTCATGCATCGAGCGCGCCGTCCAACTGCCGACATTGCCAAAGCCTTGCACGGCGACCGTCGCATCCTCTAGGCTGCGCCCCATGCGCTGTTTGAGCATGGCGCGCGTCACATAGGTGACGCCCAGCCCGGTGGCATATTGGCGGCCCGCCGTCCCCCCGATCGAGACCGGCTTACCGGTGCTCACTGCCGGGATCGAATAGCCCTTGTGCATCGAATAGGTGTCCATGATCCAGGCCATGACCTGGGCGTTCGTGCCCACATCCGGCGCGGGGATATCGACCTCCGGCCCGATGAAAAAGCTGATCTCGGTGGTATAGCGCCGCGTCAGCTTTTCCAGTTCACGGCGGCTCAGTTGCTCCGGGTCGACGATGACGCCCCCCTTGGCCCCGCCATAGGGCAGGTTCATCAGGGCGCATTTCCAGGTCATCCACATCGCCAGCGCCCGGCACTCGTCGAGCGTCACGTCGGGATGATAGCGCAGCCCCCCCTTGGTGGGACCTTTGGCGGTGTTGTGGTGGACACGGAAACCGGTAAAGACGCGCATGTGGCCGTCGTCCATCTCAACCGGGAAATGCACGATTAGCTCGCGCTGCGGCACGCCCAGGTACTTGCGCACATCATCCGACAGCCCGACAAAGTCCGCGACCAGGTTGAACTGCTGTTGGGCGACCTCATACGCCGTCGTGCGCTGCACCGGCGCTTCGGCCTCACGCTGCACGGTTTGGGGCGTGCGCCCATCGCCGCGTACGGCCATCGTATCGGCCATCGTATCGGCCACGGCCCGGGGGTTCGGCGAATCCTGCTCGCGCCCGGCATCGTCGGCGGGTCTTGCTTTTGCCATCAAAAAGACGCAAGGGTACTCCCCGCCGGTGCCATTGCCGGGCGATAACCGCCCGGCGTGGCGCGGGGATGGGGAATTGCGCCGCCTCCTGTCTCCCCAAGTTGCCTAAATTACCCATACTTGGTAAAATACACGCATGAAACTGATTGCGCGTGTAAAACTGCAACCTGCGCCAGAGCAACACGCCGCGCTCCTGAAAACGTTGGAAGCTGCTAACGCCGCGTGCAATTACGTTAGTGACAAGGCTTGGCAGGACAAAGTGTTTGGGCAGTTTGCCTTGCACAAACTTTGCTACGCTGACGTGCGTACACGGTTCGGACTTGGCGCTGATGTTGCTGTGCGCGTCTTTGCCAAAGTTGCCGATGGTTACAAGCTCGACAAGCGCATCCAGCGCACCTTCAAGCCGCGTGGCGCGTTCCCGTTCAACGATAGACTTGTCTCCTACAAACTCGATAAGCGCATTGTCTCGATCTGGACAATGGCAGGTCGCCAGAAGATGCCGTTTGTTGTCAGTACACATGCTGCCAAGCTGCTTGAGGGATTGCGCGGCGAGTGCGATCTTGTCTACCGCAAAGGCGAGTTTTACCTCTACCAATGCTGCGACGTAGACGAGCCACCGACAGACGATGTTGACGATTTCTTGGGCGTTGACTTGGGCATTGCCAACATTGCCACCGACAGTGACCGAACCGTTCACCAGGGCAAGGCAATGAAGGCGGTTCGTTTTCGTCATCGCAAGCTCCGTACCCAGTTGCAGCGCAAAGGCACAAAGTCTGCGCGTCGCTGCCTCAAGAAACTGGCGGGCAAAGAACAACGTTTCGCCAAAGATGTCAACCACACGATCAGCAAGCGCATTGTTGCAAAGGCTAAAGACACCGCACGCGGCATTGCCCTTGAAGAATTGACGCACATCCGCAAGCGGGTAACGGCTCGAAAGCCCCAGAGGGCAACACTGTCTAGCTGGTCGTTCGCTCAACTCCGCGTCTTTATCGAATACAAAGCCAAGCAAAGGGGTGTGCCAGTGGTTGCGGTTGACCCGCGCAACACCTCGCGCACTTGCCCCTGCTGTGGTCATATTGATAAAGCCAATCGTCCCAATCAATCTGCTTTCTCCTGTGTCGAGTGTGGTTACTCTGCTCACGCCGACTGGGTCGCTGCGATCAACATCGGTCGCAGGGCTTCTCTCAGTAAGCCGCACGTCTCGGATACCGACATTGATTTTTGCCGGTAGTGCCAGGGACAAGCTCCCCGTTTGGAATAGCCCGTCTTCGGGCCTGAATCGGGGAATAACTGACCATTGGCTCCTTTCACATCAGAAATACAACAGAGAATCACAACAGAACACAGATAGACAACCAAAGGGCGGCGGCCCGCCCTTACGGTTGAACAACCACTTTAAGCACACCCTTGGTGGCGGCAAAGGCCAGCGCGGCCTCCGCCTCGTCCAAGGGGAAGCGGGCCTGGATCAGCGGTTCGACGCACACACGGCCGCCCTCCAACAGGCGCAGCGCCGGGCCAAACGGGCCGCAGCGGCTGCCCACCAGCCTGATCTCGTCGACCACCAGCCCGCTCACGTCAAAATCGGGCAGGCCGCCCGCAAAGGTGCTTTTGAGCACCAGCGTTCCGGCAGGACGCACCAGCCGCCGCGCCGTGGCAAAGCCGCCGGACGCGCCCGTGGCTTCGATCACCAGGTCTGCCGGCTCGGCGGCCAACTCGTCCAGAACCTGCGGTGTGACCAGGCGCGGTGTGCCGGCCTTCGCCTCTGCCAGCAGCCGCAGTTTGTCGGGGTGGCGGCCCAACACGGTCAAGTCACAGCCCGTCAGCGCCAGCACCTGGGCGATCAACTGCCCCAAGCGGCCATCCCCCACCACCACAACCCGCAGGTCGGGCCGCACCTGCACCTGCTCCAGAATTTCCAGCGCAGCGGCCAACGGCTCGGCAAAGACCGCAGCCTCGTCGGGGATGGCCGGCGGGACTTCATGCAGATTGGCGATAGGCAGGAGAAGCGCATCTGCCAGCGCGCCGTCGTGACGGATGATGCCCACGACGGCGCGCTGGCGGCAGTGTTTGTGCAGCCCACGGCGGCAGAGGCTGCACTCGCCGCAGCCAATGTTGATCTCGCCCACCACCCGCTTGCCCACCCATTCATCATGGCCCGGCGCGGCCTCCACATCCGCCACAAACTCATGGCCCAGCACACCCCGATATCCCCCTTTATACCCCGCGACCAGCGCCAGATCAGTGGCGCAGATCCCCGCCAGCCGGACGCGCAGACACGCCTCACCCGGCTCTGGGGTGGGCCATGCGTAATCGGAAATGAGGCGGGGACCGGCATCGGTGAGTGCTAGGGCGCGCATAGGGCTGCCTATTATTGTAGCACAGAGTTTCTGGCGGCAGTCGCCAGACAGGACAGAACAAGACAGGCGGCGAGAAGGGCCTCGCCGCCTGTCGATCTATCGTTGCTGCGCGGCCCCGTCTATGCGGTCACCGGCGTGTTGCCGTTGGTCAAGGCCCGCGATTTGCGGCTGTGCCCCAGCAGCGAACGCTCCTCCCAGGCGACCAGCAGCGGCGTGGCGATAAAGATCGTGCTATAGGCCCCGGAGACCATCCCGACAAACATCGTGGACATAAACTGGCGGACGCTGCCGCCGCCAAAGAGCAGCAAGGCCATCATCACCAAAAAGACCGTGAACTGCGTCGCCAGCGACCGGTTCAGGGTCTCCAGGATGCTGCGGTTGGCGATGGTGGCGAAATCCTCGCCGCGGTGGCGGCGCAAATTTTCGCGGATGCGGTCGAAAATCACGATCGTGTCGTTGACACTGAACCCGATCACCGTCAGAATCGCGGTCAAGAAAAGCGCATCGACCTCCCAGCCGACCACCCAATGCATGATCCCCACAAAAGTGACCGTGACCAGCACATCATGCACCAGGGCGATGATCGCACAGGTCCCATAGCGAAAGGCATGGGCCACCTGGCGGAAGGCCCATGCGATATAGATCAGAATGCCGACCGACGAGATGACCACCGCGCCCAAGGCGGCGCGGCTCACTTCGCCGCCGATGGTGGGGCCGATGCTGCGGTAGGAGCGTTCTTCAAATGCCCCAAAGACGGAAGTCAGCGTCGCGGCCAGGCCTTCCTTGGCCGAGGCGTCGATATTAGCGAACTTCACTTGGACGGTCTGATCATCGCCCACGGTATACGCATCTGCGCTTGTATAGCCGTTCTCCACAAACAACTGGCGCACGGCTTCCGGCTCGACAGGCTGGTCGAAGCGCAGTTCCCAGAGCGTGCCGCCGGTATAGTCGATGTTCAGCGGCAGCAGCGTGCCATAGGTGAACAGCGACCAGATCATAAACACAATGCCCGGCACAATCAGGATCAGCGTCACGACATACCACAGGGGCCGGCGTCCAACGATATCGTACATAGTGCGATTTCCTTTTTGCTAACAGCGTGAGGCGGCAAGCCCGCGCCTAATAGTTCAACAGCGTGCGCGATTCCAACAGCCTGCGCCCACCTGTTGCCAGGAACACCCGCATGAACGTGCGCGTGATCAACACTGCGGTCAACATCGACAGGATCACGCCGATGCTCAGGGTCATGGCAAAGCCCTTGACCACGCTTGCCCCAAAGGTATTGCCAAACCAGTAGAGCACCGCACAGCTGATCAGCGTCGAGAGGTTGCCGTCGCGGATCGCCAGCCAGGCGCGGTCAAACCCGGTCTCGACCGCCAGCCGCACAGACCGGCCATTACGCAACTCCTCCTTCATGCGCTCGAAGATCAGGATATTGGCGTCGACCGCCATGCCCACCGAGAGAATGAAGCCAGCGATGCCGGCCAACGTCAACGTCACCGGGATCAACTTAAAGAGCGCTAGGTTGAGCAGGACATAGATGACCAGCGCCAAATCGGCCAAAAAGCCGGGAAAGCGGTAGAGCAGCAGCATAAAGAGCAAAACCGCCACGATCCCCAGCAGCCCCGCCTGCAGGCTGTCGCGCACCGAGTCTTGGCCCAGGCTGGCGCCGACGGTGCGGATATCCGCCACGCGCAGCGGCACCGGCAGCGCGCCATAGCGCATCTGCACGGCCAGCGACTCGGCCTCATCCGCCGTGAATTGGCCTTGGATCACCCCCGTATCGCGGATGGCGGCGTTGATGACAGGCGCCGACAGCACGCGGCCATCCAACACGATGACCAACGGCTGGCCGATATGGGTGCTGGTATAGTTGAAGAATTGATCGCTGCCCGCGCTGGTCAGTTCAAAGTTGATCATCCACTGGTTGAACTGATCCTGAGTAGCCACGGCGTTGCGCAGAATGTCGCCGGTCATCACCGTGGTAAAGACCTGGTCCGGGTAGGGGATCGGTTCAGGCAAGGCAGTGCCCGCCGCGATCTCCGCCTGCAGATCGGACGCCAGCTTGGGGTGATTCGTGGTGTTGATCACCATTCCCTGGCTCATCGTGACGCCCGCCGGGTCGACAAACTCCAACTGACCGGTAGAGCGCAGCGTTTCGACGGCCTGGTCGGGGTTGTCGACGCCGGGCAGCTCGACGATCAGCCGGTTCTCGCCCTGCGACTGCACCACCGCCTCGGCCACGCCCAACCCATTGACGCGGTTTTCGACAATGGTCTTGGCCGCGCTCATCGCGCCTGCGTCCAGGACTTGGCCTTCGGGCAGATCGGCCTCCAACAGCACCTGAGTTCCGCCCTGCAGGTCCAGACCCAGTTTGAACTCCTTGAGGTCACGGCCGCCCAGGAGACCTTCCACCCAGTTCGGCTGATCAATAGGCAGCACGACTAGCAGCGGCAGCACAATCAGCAGCACAATCATCACAATGGAAACAACAGTATTCCGCATAAGCGTACATGGCTCCCAGTTACAAGGCCCAGCCGCGCGGCCAGGTGGCATTGAGTGGCGAAGAAGATGCAACGCCCTCAGGGCCAATGGTCAGGCCCGACCGTGGGTATGGTGCATCATGACAAACCAGCCAATTATAGAGTTCGCCAAAAGGCATGTCAAATTGCCTGCCCAAAGTCGCCGCCTCGTTTAGCCTCAGGGCAGCAGGGCAGCGCGCCCCGGCGGCCCTAGGAGCGGTCCGCGACCCGGCGCGGGTCACGCGCCTGCACATAGTGCTCACGCTGGGTCGCGGTCTTATAGGCGTGGAAGGCGGCCTCCACATCCTGATCCACGTCTTGGCCGTGCGCACGCGCCCAACGATAGAAGCGCACGATCTCCGGTTCGGCGGTCACCAGCTCCCAGTAAAACAGCTCGGTGATCACATCGCCGGGGACCCACACGCCGGTGGTGAAAAACGCCTCCAGCGCCGGACGGCGGTCATAGGCCACGCGGTAATGGGTGGCGTGCCAGCCGCCCGGCTCCGCCGCCTCCGGCACGCTGTCGAGGATGGCGAACTGGGCCGTGGGGTCGCCGTTGAGCGGCAGACCGACGCTGCCGGGGTTAACCACATGCCAATGCTGCTCGCCGTCCAATGGCGGCGGGGTGTCGCGGTGGGGGTCGGAGTAGAGATCCACCACGGAGCCGGGCTGCACGCGGATATGCCGGTCTACCTGCACATGCGTGTGCGCCGAGACGACCGTCTGCTCGCCGATGCTGGCTAGCTCACGCGCCATCGCCTCTGCCGGCTGCTCCATGTAAAAGCCGACGCGGTTGCGCCCCGGCACGCCGTGACAGACGCGCACGGGCTGCGTGCCGGGCAGAAAAAGCGTGCGTTCGTCGGGCAACATGCCCAGATAGGCTGCCTGGTCGGGGGAAATCCGCTCTACCAGCCAGTGCAGTTGGCCCCAGCGCACCGGGTCTTGTGTGCCCGGCTGGGCGCGCGCCGTCCCATAGTCCAGGTAATAGAACTCATGGTTGCCGCGCACCACCACCCAATCGCGGGCGCGCACCAGGTCGATCACCTCGGCGCTAAACGGCACGGCATTGATCAGATCCCCGTCGAGGATCACCTGATCCGGCTGCAGCCGCTCCAGTTCATACAGGACAGCCTCCAAAGCCGGCAGATTGCCGTGGATATCGGCGAGGAGCGCAAGACGCATGGCATACTCCCGGTGCAGCGGCGCGCTGCCCACAGCGCCGCAAAACATGCTATACTGGCAAGTGACCTAAGTAACCCAAAAGGAGGCCGCCCATGACCCTCGGCTATCATCATCTGCTGACGCCGCTCGACGGCTCCGAGTTGGCCGCACAGGCACTGACTCACGCCCAAGTGATCGCACAACGGTCGGGGGCACGCTTGACGCTGCTGCAGGTCATCCCCAATGTGGCCGCGCTGGCACAGGAACCGGCGCTGCCGCCGGGCCGCTTGACCGCCGCGCTCCACACGCAGACGCTCCAGAGCCAATGGCAAGAACAAGCGCGCGCCGCGCTAGAGCAAACCGCCCAAGCGATCACCGATCAGGGGGTGACAGCCGATGCCGCCGTCGTCGTCGCCCACCCGCCGGACGGTATCCTTGACTACGCGCAAACCCACGCGGTGGACCTGATCGTCATGAGCACGCACGGGCGCAGCGGCCTGGCGCGTTGGGTCTATGGCAGCGTAGCGGCGCGCGTGGTGCAAGCCGCCGCCTGCCCCGTGCTGCTGATCCGCACCGTGGCCGGAGAGACTCCCCCCGCACCACGCAAGATCCTGGTCACGCTCGACGGGACGCGGCTCTCGACGCGTGCCCTACCCGAAGCCGAACGGCTCGCCCGTCTCTTCAAGGCCGAGATCGTGCTGCTGCGTGTGGTCGTCGACAGCTATGAGCAAAACCTGCGCTATGTGCCCGCAAGCTTGGCCCCCGAAGTCGCCGATTATACCAGCGGCCTGCTGGAACGGCTCATCGCTCAGGCCACCGTGGAACAGGGCGGCATCGCCGCGGACCTCCTGGCGCGCGGCGTCGAGGCCACATCGATCGTCCTTACCGGCGACCCGGTGCAGACCATTCTCGACTATGCCGTCTCCGAAGCGGTCGAGCTGATCGCCATGGCGACCCATGGGCGCAGCGGTATGGCGCGCATGCTCCACGGCAGCGCCGCCGAACGCGTGCTGCACGATGCGCCCTGCCCGCTGCTGCTCGTCCACGCCACCGCGTAACCGACTCATCCCCCACTGCCCCATCGCCCAGGCGCGCTAATAGCCGCGCGCTTTGGGCCGCAGATAGACGGTGATCTCGCTGCGGTTGTGAAACAGATGGCGTGCGCCCGCAATCGTATAGGCCCTCTGCAAGATCGCAAAGGCCTGGTCGAGCGTGGCGCGGCGCTGCTTTTCGGCCAGCTTCACGGTCATCAGCGCCCAGCCGTGGGCATAGAGTTGGGGCGCGTAGGCCACCATCAGCCGCGCCGACGCCTGGGCATCCATACGCATATCGTCGACGATGATGTCAAAGCGGTCAGGCTCATTGGCGAGATAGGCCTCGGCGGTCATGCGTTTGTGGCGCACCCCGCGGTCGCCCGCGACGCGCGGGTCAAGGTCGCCGGGGTCCACCGCGGTCACATACTGGGCATAGCGGCGCAGGATGCGCGTCCAACCGCCCGGCGCGGCCCCCAAGTCCAACGCCACCCCGCGCGGCGGCAGTTCCAGCCCAAAGACCTCGATTGCCTCCAACAGCTTGAACTCGGAACGGCTGACCTGCTCCGCCTCGCGCGCAAAGCGGCGCATCCCGCCCGCCCAGTCCGACAGGTTGTGCGCCGTGGCCGAGACGCCCAGATAGGCAACGCCGCCCTGCCCCTGGCCCACACAGACCACTGAAACCACCTGCTGTGGCCGGCGCACATCCAGCGGCGCGCCGCTAATCTCCGCCAGCAGCGGGGCCACGGCTTGGTTGATATCGAACGGCTTGTGCGGCAGATCCCCATAGACGCGCGTCTGCACCGAAAAGGGCGCGTCGGACGCCAACAGCAGCGCCAACTCGCCGCCCGCCACCTGGCTCAGCACCATCAGATCGCCGCCGCTGCCGTCGAGGCCGACCGACGCCTGCACCGGGCAGATATGGCGTACAAAGATCGGCGGCTTTTCTTGCCAGCCTGCCGCCAGGTCGGCAAAGGTGCGCCGGCCCGCGGCCAGCATCACGCCCGGCGCAAGCCCCTGCAGGAACTCGACCTGCGGGTCGGCGGCGCGCGCCTCGTCCAGCGCAAAATCGAGAAAGTCCGGGTCCGCCGTCAAGATCAGTTGGCGCGTGCCGGCCTCGGCTACGGCCGGCGGTTCAAACGCCTCGCTCATGGCGCGGTCTCGCCGCGGATGATCTGCGCCAAGCGCCGTGTGCGTTCGGGCGCATCGCCGACATGGCCGGTTGCGTCCAGTAGTTCGGGCAGCGCTGCGGCAGACACCCACTGCGTCAGCCGCTCATCGCCCGCCAAACGCGCCGCCAGCGGGTTCGGTTCGCCCGCCTGCAGCGCGGCCCAGGCCGCCATGCTGTGCTCGCGGATCACCTCATGCAGTTCTTGACGGTCACCGCCTGCCTTGACCGCGGCCATCAAGACGCGCTCGGTGGCGGCAAAGATGCCATAGTCACGCAGATTGCGCGCCACCGCCTCCGGCCAGATGCGCAGCCCGTCGATCAGCCGCTGGCTGCGGATCAACGCTTCGTCCAGCAGCAAAAATGCCTCCGGCAGCATCAAGCGGCGGTTGGCCGAATCGTCCAGCGTGCGCTCCAACAAACTGAGCGCGGCGTTGTCCCACGCCACGCGCGGCAGCGCCGCCACGAGACGGGTCAAGCTGTCGACATTTTCGGCCACAATCGGGTTGCGCTTGAAGGGCATGGCGCTGGAGCCGACCTGCTTTTCGCCAAAGGGTTCGCTCCACTCCCCGATCAGCGGGCTTTGCAGCAGCCGCAGGTCAAACGCGAACTTGTGCAAGCTCGCGCCCAGGTTAGCCAGGGCCTGCACCACCAGCAAATCCTGTTTGCGCGGATAGGTCTGGGTCGCCACCTCGAAAGCCTCCAGCCCCAGGCCGGCCATCACCTGCTCCTCCAACTGGCGGGCGCTCCAGCCGCTGCCGTCGAGCAGCGCGCTGTAGCTGGCGCTGGTCCCCACCGCGCCCTTCAGCCCCTTGCCGCGGATGTCGGCGCGCAGTTGGCGCAGCTCGCGCCAGTCAAGCCACAGGTCTTGGGCATACTGCGCCAGCCGGTAGCCGATTGTGGTCGGCTCGGCGGGCTGAATATGCGTAAAGGCCATGGCGGGGGTATCGGCCTCCTGCTCCATACGCTCGGCCAAGCCCCCCAAGACCTCGACCAGCCGCGCCAGGATCAGGTCCAAGCCGCGCTGTAAGCGCATGGCCTCCACGTTGTCGAGCGCGTCCATCGAGGTCGCGCCCAAGTGGATAATCGCGCCGCCCACGGGGCACTGCTCGGCATAGGTGCGGATCTCCGCCATCAGATCATGGTGGATCTCGCGCTCGATCTCGGCGGCGCGGGCGATGTCCACATCATCCTGGCGCGCCTTGAGGTCGGCCACCTGCTCCGGCGTTACCAGCCCCACCGCCGACTGCGCCTCGGCCAGCGCCACCCAGAAACGCCGCAGCAGCCGCCGCTTCTCCGCCTCGCTCCACAGCGTGCGCATAGCCTGGCTGCCATAGCGCCACGTCAGCGGCGAAATATACGATTGATGGTCATAGGTCAGCATCGATCCCCCTGCCTGTGTGGAGAATGCCTATACGCTTCGATCACCCTCCCCAGTCTACCCTATGCCGCGGCCATTGCCGAAGAAACCAAGGCGCTTGGCGGCGTTGCCCGTTTGTGCAAGTGTGGCGACACTGCTACGATAAAGCTAGCCCACTGCGCATCTGTTCCGTTCTCCGGCTGGACGCTTGCCCTAGGCGATTGCCAAAGAAGGTTATTATGTCTACTGGTGTTCTAGCCCGCCTGCTCGCTTCGGACGAACCCGCGATCCGCTATCAGGCTCGGGTGCGGATTCTGGGCGAAGACCCAGCCACGCCTGAACTGCGCGTCCTGCAGCAGACCATCGCCGTCTCACCCCGTGTCCAGACACTGCTGTCGGAACGGGGACCAGACGGGCGTATCCCCCATCACCCCTATCAGAAATGGAGCGGCGCGCATTGGGTGCTGGCAGATCTGGCCGAACTCGCCTATCCACCCGGCGACCCTGCCCTGGCCCCGCTGCTCGACGACGAAATGGATTGGCTGCTCAGCCCGGCCCATCTCAGGAAGGTGCGCATCCTCGAAGGCAGGGTGCGGCGCTGCGCCTCGCAAGAAGGCAACGCCGTGCTCAACGCCATACGGCTCGGCCTGTATGACGCGCGCGTCGACGAACTGGTCGCCCGGCTGCTCAAATGGCAATGGCCGGACGGCGGCTGGAACTGTGACAAGCGCCCCGCCGCGCACCATTCCTCGTTTATGGAATCGCTGATCCCGCTGCGCGCCCTGGTCTACTATGCCCTGCTGACCGGCATGCCTGCCGCCCAGCAGGCCGCCGAATACGCCGCCGACATCTTTCTCAAGCGACAGATGTTTCGCCGCCTGCACGATGGCGCAGTCATAGCGCCCGACTTCGTCCGGCTGCATTACCCATGCTACTGGCATTATGATATTCTGGCGGGGCTAAAGGTTATGGCCGAGGCCGGCCACATCGCCGACGCGCGCTGCCAGGCCGCGCTCGACCTGCTCGAATCCAAACGGCTGGCGGACGGCAGCTTCCCGGCAGAGGCAAGCTATTACCGGGTGACTACGCAGGGCGTGTCCGGTCGCTCGCTGGTGAGTTGGGGCGGCACGCGCAAGACCCAAGGCAACGAATTTGTCACCGTCAATGCGCTGACCGTCCTGGTCGCGGCCGGACGGCTACCCATACCCTCCCAACAGGATGTACCTATCTTTACGAACTAACATGCCTACGTTGCGTCTGGACTATCTCACCGATCACCCGGAGTTCGTCCCTATCCTGGCGGAGTGGCACCATCGCCAGTGGAGCTATCTGGCCCACGCCGCCACCCTGAACCAGCGCATTGCGCGGCTGCGTCAACATGGACACGGCGCGCTGCCCACCAGCTTTGTGGCCCTGCTTGACGGCGTGCCCGTGGGCAGCGCCGCCCTGGTCGACAACGATATGACCGACCAAGCCGCGCTCACGCCGTGGCTGGCGAATGTTTATGTCGTGCCCGTAGCGCGCCGCCACGGCATCGGCGCGGCCTTGGTGCGCCGCGCTGCCCAAGAAGCCTATGCGCTTGGCTATCACGACCTCTATCTCTATACCGAAGACCAGACCCATTTCTACGCCCAGTTGGGCTGGCAGACCATCGACCGGCGGCGCTATCGGGGCTATCTCATGTCCGTCATGGCGCTGCGCCTGGGT
>JADLFO010000246.1 GCA_020845455.1 Caldilineaceae bacterium | reverse complement strand
GGTCTTTGCCGCGCCGCCCGCTTGGGTCTCCTGCTGCCCTATGTCATAATAGGAGCGGGGGCCGAACTTCCCCTTTTCAACACCTTCTAAAAGCTCTTTCTAAACGCATCGCGTGCCCGAAATGCCGTCTATGTCTGACCCTGCCGCGGCGCGCTGTGCTCAATCACCATTTGACGATCGATCAGTCCACCCTGTCACCTGCAGCAACCCAATAGAACAACACAAAAGGAGCCGGCATGACCAATCCTTCGGATACCCCAGGACGCATGGACCCAACGCAGATTGGGCGCGTAGAGGACGCGGTCAGCACCTATTCGCGGCCTTCGGAGCTAAAGATCACCGACATGCGCCTGGCGGTGGTCTGCAGCAACTATGACTACCCCATCCTCCGCATCGACACCAACCAAGGCGTCTACGGCATCGGCGAAGTGCGCGATGCCGGACACAAGGAAAACGCGCTCCAGTTCAAGAGCATGTTGTTGGGCCAAAACCCCTGTAACATCGACATGATCTTCCGTGCCATGAAACGTTTTGGCAACTGGGGGCGGGAAGGCGGTGGCGTGTCGGGCATCGAGATCGCATTGTGGGATCTGATCGGCAAGGTCTATGGCGTGCCCTGCTATCAGTTTTTGGGCGGCAAATATCGCGACAAGGTGCGGCTCTATGCCGACACCCCCGCGCCGGAGGAGGCCACGCCCGAAGGCTATCGCAAGGCGCTGGAAGGGCGCAAAGCCTTGGGGCTGACCTTTATCAAGTTCGACATCCGGCCCCAGTTGTTCTGGGATACAGAAGACGGCGCCATCGGCCAGCCCTCACCCTATGAATACACCTTGGGCAAACGCTGGCGCGCACCGGGCGGCGGCACAGGCACGCGCATCACCGAAAAGGGCATTGCCCGCGCCGTGGAGGTCGTTTCCGCCATCCGTCAGGCGGTGGGCTGGGAGATCGCGCTCTGCACCGATCACTTCGGCCATGGGCTGATGACCGCCAAGGAGGTGATCCGGCTGGGCGAGGCGCTGGAACCCTATGACCTGGCCTGGCTGGAAGACCCCATGCCCTGGTACGACATCGACGGGCACAAACAGGTCACCGACGCGATCAAGACGCCCACGGCCGCCGGCGAGGAGCTTTATCTCTGGGATGGCTTCCGCGAAATGATCGAAAAGCGCGCCGTGGATATCATCCACCCCGACCTGCTGACTTCGGGCGGGATGCTGGAGACCAAGAAGATTGCCGACTACGCCGAGCGTCACGGGCTGCCCACGGCGCTGCACTTCGCCGGGTCGCCGATTGCCTTTATGGCGAACGTCCACTGCGCGGCGGCCATCCCCAGCTTTGTGGCGCTGGAACATCATGGGCTGGACCTGCCCTTCTGGCAGGGGTTGGTCACCGGGCTAGAAGATGCCTATATGGAAGGCGGCTTTGTGACCGTGCCCGACAAACCGGGGTTGGGCGTCGACCTCGACCTGGAGGGGATCGAAGCCAACCTGCGCTTCCCTGGGCTGTTTGAATCGACCGACGAGTGGAACAATCCCAAGCTGGGCTTCTGGCAGCCGGACCGGCGCTGGGACAAATAGGGGCAAGGAGACAAGATGGCACGCTTTGATCACATGAAGGGGGTCTTTGGGCTGCTGCCCACCCCCTATCAAGAGGACTATGAAATTCACATCCCCGACCTGCGCGCCGTGGCGGACTTCTGCTGCCGCAGCGGGCAGCACGGCATCGTCTGGCCGGTGATGGTCGGCGAGTTCTATTTCTTGGGCGAGGAAGAACGGCTGGCTGGGCTGGACGCGGTGCTGGAGGAGGTCAACGGGCGGCTGCCGGTGATGTTTGGCTGTTCGGGCGTCTCGCTGCCCCAGGTGTTGAGCTTTGCCCGCGGCGCACAAAAGGCTGGCGCCGACGCCGTGATCGCCATGGCCCCGGCGCGCACCGACCAGAAGATCGCGGTCGAAATGTTCCACCGGCTGGCGGATGCCTTCGACGGGCCGCTGGTGGTACAAAACGCCGGCACCTATGCTCCGCTCAACGGCGAGCAGATCGCACGGCTGATCGAGGATGTGCCGTCGATCGAATACATCAAAGAGGAGCGCCAGCCCGGCCCCAAACATATCTCCGAGGTCTATAAGCTCGTAGGCGACAAAGTCAAGACGATCTTTGGCGGCGCAGCAGGGCGCTTTCTGCCCGACGAGCTGCGCCGCGGCGCAGACGGCTGTATGCCCGCCTGCGAGATTGCCGACCTGCTGGCGAAGGTGATGGAACGCTGGTGGGCCGGGGATGAGGCGGGCGCACGCGAGCTGCACTGCCGCCTGCTGCCCTTGATCAACCTGGAGACGCATCCCTTTATGCGCTATATCCTCAAACGCCGCGGCGTCTTTACCTCGCTCGTCGAGCGCGCGCCCGCGGGCGTGCTGGCGCTGGACGACGAGGACAAGCGCGAGATCAGCACGCTGATCGAAGCCTTCCAGGACGATGTGGAGAGCTATCCCTTCGGGCCGGAGTAGGGGGAGGATTCACCGCAAAGTCGCAAAGGACGCAAAGGCCAAAGAAGAGGGGAGGAGGT
>JADLFO010000245.1 GCA_020845455.1 Caldilineaceae bacterium | reverse complement strand
ATGCAAGAAGGCAGAGAGCATGAGCGAAAAAGATGAACGTGTGGAATCTGCATCTGTGGGAAGTGGCAACCGCGCCGATCGGCTGGCTTGGTTTCGCGACCAAGCCTTGGGGATGTTTATCCATTGGAGCGTGGATTCGCAGTTAGGCAGTGTGATCAGCCATTCGCTGGTCGGAGCATCGCGCGATTACCGGACGCGCTATTTTCGCGATCTGCCCAAGACCTTTCTGCCCACGCGCTTTAACCCGGACGAGTGGGCGCGGCTGGCGAAGGTAGCGGGGATGCGTTATGTGGTCTTTACGACCAAGCATCACAACGGCTTTTGCATGTTTGAGACGGCGACGACCGATTTTTCGATCATGCATACGCCGTATGGCCGCGATATTACGCGGGCCGTGGTAGATGCCTTCCGCCGGTGGGGGATCGCCATCGGCTTTTATTTCTCGCCGGACGATTTTTGGGTGCTGGAGCAGCAAGGGCATGAGATCAGCCGCAACGGCGAGGCGGCGGATCCACGGCAGAACGCCCGCCTGATGGAACATAACTTGGCGCAAGTGCGCGAACTGCTGACGAATTACGGCCCGATCGACGTGATCTTTTTCGACGGCGTGGCGGACCGGCTGAAGGAACTCGCCTGGGAGCTGCAGCCTGAGATCGTGGTGACGCGCGGCGACCTGGCGACGCCGGAGCAGACTATCCCCGAGCAGGCCGATGCGCGCCCCTGGGAGGCGTGCTTTACGCTGGGGACGCAGTGGGCGTATAAGCCGACCAACGAAGTGTATAAGTCCGGCACGCAGTTGATCCAGATGCTGGTGGAGACGCGCGCCAAGGGCGGGAATTTGCTGCTCAATGTAGGGCCAAAACCGGACGGGGAGATCCCTATCGAGCAGACGGCGCGCATCCAGGAGATGGCGCTGTGGAATTTCGCGAATCAGGAGGCGGTCTATGCGGTGCGTCCCTGGCCTGTGCTGCGCGAGCGGTTGACGTTGGCGCATGAGGTTTGGTATGTGCAGAGCAACGCGGGCGACGCCGTCTATGCGGTGGCGGCGGGCGAGCCGTGGCCCAAGGGCGAGCGCAAGGTGCTGCGCCTGGAGGGCGTGCGCGCTACGGAGCGCACGGAAGTTGAGATTCTGGGGCAATCGGGCCGCGTGCTGGAATATCGACCGGCAGTGGACGCCAAAGCGACGTGGTGGCAGGACGAGGGCGCGCTCTACGTCTCGGCGATGCACGCGCAGCGGCTGTATAACAATAACCAATGGCCCAACCCGATTGTGGTGAAGATCGCTTATCCGGCGCGGCCGCCGGCATAGATGACCTGCTAACAGAACAGCTTACCCAAAGGACAGGGGGATCGGAAGAACCGATCCCCCTGCGCCATGCGATGTCGCTGCGGCCAAGGTCGACCGCCGGGTTATTGTTCGCGGGCGGTGAACTCGACGCGGATCTGAAATTCGTCCTGCACAGTGAGGGTGTTGGCGAAGTTGGGCGGCTCGATGCCAAAGTCGGTGAGCAGTTTGGTGGTCTCGGCGACGCCCTTGACGGTATTGCCGCTGAGTGTGGCGGTGACGTCAAAGGTCGTGGGCTGGGTAACCTCGTGGACGGTCAACTGGCCGACCATCTGGAAGCTGACCTCCTCGCCTTCGGTGTAGCTTGTGGGCGCGTTTTCGAGCCGCTCGGCTACAAAGTTGGCGGTGGGGAAATCGGTAAACTTGGGGCCGTTTTCGCGCAGCCATTTGTCGCGCCGGTCTTGGTCGCTGGCCAGCGTGCTAAGGTCGACGGTGAACCGGTTGTCGCCCAAGGGGGACGAGAGATCTTCCCAGTTGAGGGCAAACTGGCCTTCGATGGCCTGGGTGCTGCCCGTGGTGTCCTGTCTGCCGGCGGCGATACCATATTTGGCGAGCATGCCGCTGAGAAACTCCTCATCCACAATGTAAGTGGCCTTGGATTCCTCCGGCACAATGACAAAGACGCGCACGCCGGAAGGCGTGCCGGCTGTCTCTTGGGCGGGGTCGCCCGCCGCTTCAGGGGCAGGCGTTTCGGTTGGCGCTGCTGCCTCGGCGGCGGGCGCGCTGTCCGCAGCGGGCGGCTCGGCAGCAGGAGCATCGCCCGTGGCCGGCGCGCAGGCCGTCAAGAGCAGGGCCACGAAAAGGGCGACGATCCCCAGCCAGGTGGTTTGTCGGGTCATTTGATTTCTCCTGGTTCAAGTGTGGTCAGTGTGTAGCCGATTCGCCGGATTCGGCGCTGATCCAGTCGGGGGGGACGACGCCTGCGGGGAGATAGGCGGGCAGATGGGATGGCGTTTCGCCGTAGGTCTGGACCAGGGCACGCACGAGCAGCGAATAGAGGCCCTCATGGCGTAGGGCGGCGGTTTCGTCTGCGACGACGAGGCCGGGTTCGAGGCCGTAGGGCCGTAGATTGGCGATGAACTTGGCATCGCGGCTGACAATGTGTACGGGCGTGTCATAGGTGTCGGCGCGGCGTGAGACGCGCGGGGGTTGATGGTCGCCTACCAGGACAAAGATGGCGTCTTCGCCCGCATGCTGCTGCATAAAGCCGGTCAGCATGTCGAGCTGATAGTGGATGGCATCCAGGTAGTTCTGCCTGCGCACCTGATGATCGGTCACCTCCTCTGCGACCGGGTCTCCCGCGTCCGACGCCACGTTGAGCGCCTCCCAGCTATCCGCTATCTCCGGAAGGGGCAGCCAGGGGTAGTGGGAGTTTTGCGTGATGTAGAACAGGAGCAGCGGCTGATCCACATCCTTAAGCGCCACATCACGCGCATAGCCGAGCACATATTGGTCGGGCGGGGCCGGTCCCCAGCCGTAGTGTAGGCCGTTGTAGTGCAGGTCTCTGTATCGCAGCCACCGATCCACGCCGTAGAAGGTCTTGTATTGCTCCCACTGCGAGTCTTTCAACTCCACCGCGAGCGATGTCACCCAGAGATAGTAGTAGCCTTGGCCGCGCAGATAGGCGCCCAGGTCGGGATAGCGCGGGGCTTCGGCTTGGTAACGGTCGAGGAAGGAGAGATACTGCGGGTGGGTGTCGATGCGCAGGCCGAAAAGTGCGCTGGTATAGGCGAGCCAGGAACCGCCGCCCCAGGTGGGCGAGGTGCTGAGGGCAGACGCCATATGAAAACCATCTTTGGTAAGGGTCGCGCCCATCTCGTCGAGCAGCTTGAGATAGGCTTCGCGCCAGTCGGGGCGTTTGTAGAGCACGCTGCCGTAGGATTCGACAAAGATCAGGTAGATGTTGGGTTTGCGCGCCAAGTGAAAGCCGCGATAGTCGTAGGCCTCACGCGCTTCGCTGTCGTCGAATGAGGTGATATTGTGATAGAGGGCGAGCGAGGCGGTGATGTTTTTCTCCAGCTTGAAGGTCACGCTGCTGACGACCATGCGCGGGTCGGCAAGCACTGTGCGATAGGTGACCGCCGAGAGGCAGACGGCAGCGGCGAGGCCGCCGAGAAAGATGCGTGAGCCGCGGCTGAGCTGGTCGGGAATCTTCCAGTCGACCAGGACGCGCATGGCCCAGACGACGGCAGCGACGGCGGCGACCACGGCCAGAGCGGCGAGCAGGTAGACGCTGGCCGGCAGGTTGAGGTGGTCGAGCAGGAAGGCCAGCCCATCTTTGATCAGAAAGTAGTGATTGTAGAAGACAGGGTCGACGCGGTAGATCGACAGCATGACGCTCTCGTAGAGGTAGTAGACGAGCGTGACGAAATAGACGGCCATGACCAGCAGGCGATAGAGGCCGCGACGTACCCAGGCCACGTTGACCCAGAGTGCCAGCAGAATGGGCAGTTCGAGGTTGACGCGGAATGGGTCGGGATAGTCGCGCCAGAGAAAGACTTCGAAGAGCGTGTGCAGCGGGTGGCGCAGCAGGCTTCCGTCGAGGCGGATGCGGTCGGTTTCGGGCCAGTTGAGTAGAAAGGTAGGCAGAAACAGGATCGCATTGAGCGCAATGAAACAGAGCCAGAAGAGCAGGTCAGGGTGACGCCAGGAGAGGCGCTTGCGTGAGAGTTGTTTCATGGGGTCCGAAAGTCCGGAATGGAAAGGTATGCACGGATCACCCGCATGGCAAGATCATGCAGAGGGTGTAGGCTGAAAATCATAGATCAAGTGGGGGGCAATGGCAAGGGCGCTTGCGCACCGCGGCGCAGGCTGGTGGTTTTGGGCCGAACGGCATGCGCCATCTACAATGGGGACAACACGCAATTGGCACGATGAGAGGCTTTCTATGACTTCTTTGGGTTTTTTGTTTGGATTTGCGCGGCGGTATACGCGCGTGCTGTTGGTTACGATCGCCAGTATGCTGCTGCTGGTGGGCGCGCAGTTGTTGATCCCCTGGATCATCAAGACGATGGTGGCGGAGGTGACCGCGCCTGGGGGCAACCGCATGTCGATAGAGACGGTCACGCGCCTGGCGCTGCTGGCGCTGGGCGTCTATTTGGCGCGCGGTCTGCTGCAATTCCTGCGCAGCTATATGGCGCATGTGGCGGGCTGGGGCGTGGTGGCCGAAGCGCGCAAGCTGATCTACGAACATTTACAGCGGCTCTCGCTGCGCTTTTACGCCGACAAGCAGACGGGCCAGTTGATGTCGCGCGTGGTCAACGACTCGGATAAGTTCGAACTGCTGATCGCGCACGCAGTGCCGGACATCATCGTCAATGCGTTGACTTTGGTCGGCGTGACGGCGGTGCTGGTTGCGATCAACTGGAAGCTGGCGCTGTTGAGCATGGCGCCGATCCCGCTGATCTTGTTGTCGCTGCGTGCGTTTGCACGCTATGTGCGCCCGGCGTTTCGCCACCGGCAGGAGGAGTTGGGCGAACTCAACGCCATCCTCAACGACAATTTGGCAGGGATGCGCGAGATCAAGGCGTTTACACGCGAGCATGTGGAGGCGGCGCGCATCCGTGCCCGCATCGACCGTTACCGCGATTCGCTGCTGCACGCGCTCAAGATGATGGCGATCTTCCAGCCGTTAGTTCAATTTTCATCGGCAATGGGGACGATTGTTGTCATCTATTTTGGCGGACGGATGATCGTGGGCGAGCAATTGGCAGTCGACGAACTGGTGGCGTTTTTCCTCTATCTGGAGCTGTTTTATCAGCCGCTGCATCACCTGAGCGATTCGTGGGAACAGATTCAGGAGTCGTTGGCGAGCGCGGACCGGGTGAACGAACTGCTGGTGGAGACGCCGGAGGTGGACGCCAGCGAGAGCAAGGTCGTGCTGCCGGGCCGGGCGCAGGGTGCACTGCGCTTCGAGCAGGTGGACTTTGACTATTTGGCGGATGTGCCGGTGCTGAAGAACATCAATTTGGAGATCCCCGCGCGCAGTACGGTGGCGCTGGTGGGGCCGACAGGGGTGGGCAAAACGACGTTGGCGAGCCTGATCCCGCGCTTCTATGATGTGAGCGGCGGGCGGATTCTGTTGGACGGACACGACCTGCGCTCGCTTACGCTCCCCAGCCTGCGGGCGCAGATCAGCATGGTGCTGCAGGATGTTTATCTGTTCCACGGCACGGCGCGCGATAATATCCTGTTTGGCCGGGAATCGGCGACTGAAGCCGAAATGATCGATGCGGCGCAGATCGCCAACGCGCATGAGTTTTTGGCGCGGCTGCCTAACGGTTATGACACGATCATCGGCGAGCGGGGCGTGAAGCTATCGGGCGGGCAGAAGCAGCGGCTGTCGATTGCGCGCGCCGTGCTCAAGGACGCGCCGATCTTGATTCTGGATGAGGCTACGTCGGCGGTGGACACCGAAACCGAGGCGTTGATCCAGCAGGCGCTAGAACGGCTGATGGCCGGGCGCACGACGATCAT
>JADLFO010000244.1 GCA_020845455.1 Caldilineaceae bacterium | reverse complement strand
CTTAGGTCGCATAGGAACTGCGCCGCAGTAGCACACAGCGTGGGGAACCAGAGCAGCCTCTGCTTCTGAATCCTATTCCCTTCTTCGCGCCCTTTGCGACCTCTGCGGTGAAACTCTCCCCTACTCCACGCGCTGGATGCGTGCGCCCAGGCTGCGCAGCTTCTCGTCGATGCGCTGATAGCCGCGGTCGATCTGCTGCACATTGCCGATGGTGGTGATGCCGTCCGCCACCAGGGCGGCCAGCACCAGCGCCATCCCGGCACGGATGTCGGGGCTGCTCACCGGCTGGCCCACCAGCCGGCTGGGGCCGACGACCACAGCGCGGTGCGGGTCGCAGAGGATGATCTGCGCGCCCATGGTGATCAGCTTATCTACAAAATAGAGCCGGCTTTCATACATCTTTTCGTGGATGATCACCGTGCCGTGCGCCTGGGTGGCAGCCACCAGCGCGATGCTCATCAGGTCGGGCGGGAAGGCGGGCCAAGGCGCATCGTCGATCTTGGGCACCGCGCCGCCAAAGTCGGGGCGGATGCGCAGGTCTTGCTTGGATTCGACTACCAGCGTATGCGCCAATTCGGGCGGAGCCGAGGGGGAATGCTCCAGGTGCATACGCACGCCCAGCCGGTCGGCAAAAACCATGTTCATCATGCGCAGATGGTCGGGGACGACGCCTTCGATGCGCAGTTCGCCGGGAGTGATCGCACCCAGGCCGATAAAGCTGCCCACCTCGACAAAATCAGGGCTGACATAGATTTCGCCGCCGCCCAGCCGCTCTTGGCCGTGGATCACCAGCGTGTTGCTGCCGATGCCCTCGATGGGACAGCCCATGGCGACCAGCAAGCGGCAGACGTCCTGCACATGCGGTTCGCTGGCGGCGTTGCGCAGGATGGTGGTCCCTTGGGCCAGCGCCGCGGCCATGATGCCGTTTTCGGTGGCGGTAACTGACGTCTCGTCGAGCAGGATGTCGGCCCCGCGCAGCCGGCCATTGGCATGCAGGCTGAATTTGCCGTTGACGTTGTGCTTTGCGCCCAGACCTTCCAGCACCTGAATATGGGTGTCGATGCGCCGCCGCCCGATGTAATCGCCCCCCGCCGCGGTGCTGACGCCGAACTGCTGGTGGCGCGCCAGCAGCGGCCCCATCAACGTGAGCGAGCCGCGGATCTGGGCGAAGAGGCGCTCGTCGGGTTCATAGCAGTCGGCAGCGCGCGCGCAGAGGGTGACGCTGTCTCCGTGCTTACTCACCTCGACGCCCAACTGCTGGAGGATGGCGAGCATGGTCTCCACATCGCCGATCGTGGGGACATTGTGCAGCGTGACCGGTTCATCGGTCAGCAAACAGGCAGCCAGCAGCGGCAGCGCGGCGTTTTTGTTGCCGATGGGCCGGATTGTACCTTGGACGGGATAGCCGCCTTCGATGACAAGCGTGGTCATAGGGCTGACCTCATGCTCAGTGGTTGCAGTATGAAAATGGTTGCGTTGGTCTTTGTGTTCATTGTCTAACCTGTGTCTGTCGCCGTGTCCGTCGCCGTGTCTGTCGCCGGTGTGGCATAGCCCAGCCTAAGGCGTGGCTGTTCCTGCGCCGTTGATTGGGGCCGGCATCGGCGGAGCATCGGCTTTCGGCGCGCCACAGCACCCGGCAGGGCCGGTCTGCGCCCGATGTCTTGGGGCGCGGTGCCTTGGGGCGCGATGCGGTACGCTGCGTGCGCGATGGGTTCGAGAGTGCCTCGATTGTAGCGGAGGCGGCGTATGCGCGTCAACCCGCCTGGCGTAGCGCGCCCTCTGTCCCGAACGAATGTTCCGATCTGTGCCCTCAAAAGTTCGGAGATTTCGCACCGATGTGGTATACTAAACCGTCTAATCTAGTGCGCCGCACCAGAGAAATGGGGAGACTTTTGGGCATCATCGACAGCCTATCGGCAGGCTACCGTTTTTTGGGCCGGCGGTTGGAACTGCTGCTGGTTCCAGTGTTATTGGATCTGCTTTTGTGGCTTGCGCCGCGTTTGAGCATTGCGCCGCTGCTGCGTCAGGTGGCGGCCTTCTATGCCAGCGCCACGACGCTTGAGGGCTTGCCCGCCGATCTGACGGCGTTGAGCCGGCAGGTGAGCGAGCAGCTAACCGCCGGCGGCCAACGCTCGAATCTGCTGGAGATGCTGGTCAACTCATCGCTGCTGCATGTGCCGAGCCTGCTGGCGACGTTGGGGCCGGTGTCGCAGGGGCGCATTTTGGAGATCGATCATCCTCTGGCCGCCTTTGGTCTTTTTGGCGGCTTTGGGCTGTTGGGGCTGTTGCTCGGCGTGGTCTATATGAATCTGCTGGCGCAGCGGCTGCCCCTGGGCAGCGCGCCCAAGGCGAGCGATCCGGGGAGCTTTGTCCAGACGGTGGCGCGCCAGTGGGTGATGGTGGTGCTCTATCTGCTGCTCTTGCTGGTTTTGTTGGCCGCAGGCGCGATTCCGGCGCTGGTGGCGACGGCCATGATGAGTTTGTTCAGCCCCGTGCTGGGGTCGTTCTTGATGGTGTTGTTCAGCGGGGCGGTGCTGGTTCTGTTTTTCTATCTCTTTTTCGTGACGGCTGCCTTGGTGTTAGACAACCTGCCCATTCATCTGGCTGTGGCGCAAAGCTTTGTGCTGGTGCGCAACAACTTTTGGGCTACGCTGGGGTTTGTGGTGCTGTCGAATGTGATTCTGGCCGGCGTGGCGCTGCTGGTGGCCCGGCTGACGGCCTGGTCGCCGCTGGGGATCGTGGCGGCCATCGTCATCTATGCCTATATCGGCAGCGGCCTTGCTATGGCGCTCTTGGTCTTTTATCGCACGCGCGTCTTGCGCGAGGGGCAGGCGAGTTAACCGCAAAGGACGCGAAGGCGGTTCATTCTTTTGGGGAGGAATTTGTGGCAAACGCGAGGAATCAAAACGTCGTCTACGGGGCCGACCAGATCCAGGTGTTGGAAGGGCTGGAGGCGGTGCGCCGCCGGCCCGGCATGTATGTCGGCGGTACGGATGCCAAGGCGCTGCATCACATGGTCTTTGAGGTGGTGGACAACGCCATCGACGAAGCCATGCAGGGGCGCTGTGACCGCATCGTGATCACCATCCACAAAGACGAGAGCGTCAGCGTGGAGGACAACGGCGCAGGCATCCCCGTCGATATTCAGAAGCAGACCGGGCTGCCCGCGCTGACCGTGGTCATGACCAAACTGCATGCCGGCGGTAAGTTTGGCGGCGGCGGCTATAAGGTCTCCGGCGGTCTGCACGGCGTGGGCGTGAGCGCGGTCAACGCGCTCAGCACATGGATGGAAAGCACGATCAAGCGCGACGGCAAGGTCTATCGCCAGCGTTTTGAGCGTGGCGTGCCGGTGACCGAGGTCGGGGTGATTGGAACCTGCGACCCCGACGATACGGGCACGATCCAGACCTTCATGCGCGATGATACCATCTTTCAGGTGTTGGAATACTCCTATGCCACGCTGTCGACCCGGCTGCGCGAGATGGCTTTCTTGACGCGCGGGGTGGATATTGCGCTGATCGACGAGCGCCCCGACCCGATCCGCGAGATCAACTTCCATTTCGAAGGCGGCGTCAAATCTTTTGTGCGCTATCTGAACAAGAACCGCACAGTTTTGCATGAGCCGATCTATGTGGATATGGAGGTCGAGTCGACGCAGGTAGAGGCCGCCATTCAGTATACGGACGGCTTTTCGGAGTCGGTCTTTGCCTTTGCCAACACGATCAACACGCCCGACGGCGGCAACCACCTCACCGGTCTGCGCACGGCGGTGACACGCTTGGTCAACGACTATGCGCGCAAACAGGGCTTTTTGAAGGAGAGCGAGCCGAACTTCACCGGCGACGACACGCGCCAGGGCATGACGGCCATTGTCAGCGTCAAGGTGCTGGAGCCGCAGTTCGAGGGGCAGAACAAGCTCAAGCTGCTCAACAACGAAGTGCGCTATCATGTGGAAAACGCCGTGGGCGAGGCGATGGGCCAGTGGATGGAGGAGAACCCGCGCGACGCCCGCCAGATCATTGAGAAGTCGCGCACGGCCTATCGCGCGCGTGAGGCGGCGCGCAAGGCGCGCGACCTGGTGATCCGCAAGAGCGCGCTGGAAAGCCTGACGCTGCCCGGCAAGCTGGCGGACTGCTCCAGCCGTGACCCCAAGGAGTGCGAGATCTACATCGTCGAGGGCGACAGCGCCGGCGGCACGGCCAAGCAGGGTCGCGACCGGCGTTTCCAGGCGATCCTGCCCTTGCGCGGCAAGATCCTCAACATCGAAAAGACCAGCCTCGACAAGGCGCTGGCGAATAAAGAGATCCAGGCGTTGATCACGGCGCTGGGCACCAACATCGGCGAGAACTTCTCGCTGGACGGGCTGCGTTACTACCGCATCATCCTGATGACCGACGCCGACGTCGACGGCGCGCATATCCGCACGCTGCTGCTGACTTTCTTCTTCCGCTATATGCCGGATTTGGTGGAGGGAGGCCATCTCTATATCGCGCAGCCGCCGCTCTATCGCGTGGGGGTGACGCGCACGGAGAACGGCAAACGCAAGCGCATCAGCGACTATGTCTATGATGACGCCGCGCTGCTCAAGCTGCGCCAGGATGTGGGCGACGAGAATGTGCGCATCGAACAGCGCTATAAAGGGCTGGGCGAGATGAACGACGAGCAGCTTTGGGACACGACCATGAACCCGGAGCACCGTACCATTTTGCAGGTCAGCGTGGAGGATGCGGCGGAAGCCGACCGCACCTTCGACATGCTGATGGGCAGCAGCGTCCCGCCCCGCCGCCGCTTTATCCAAACCCACGCCAACCAGGCGCGGCTGGATATCTAGATGGAACGATATCCTTGGTTGGGCACAGAGAGTGCGGGTTGGGGGGAATCGACATGACGGCAGATCCCGACAGGCCGCATCGATGCTGCTGCCTGCGGCGGCGGCTTTCATCAGCACGGCGCAGATCAGCTCGCTGGTACAGAAGTAGCCATCCGCCGTCAAGGACAGAGGTTTCTGGGCGACTGCCTGCATCGTCATGCGAATCTCTTCGGCTTTGAGTTCGTGTTGCGCGATCCTAAGGCCCCTCTCCAATTCGCCCTCTGCCCTTACCCTCTCAAATCATAACGTCTGCCATGAGCGATTGAGTCCGAATAGGGTTCTGCTTTGGTCGGCGGAAATCCTATTCTATTCAATCGCTCTTTCCGTTTTGACGCCACTTTTGGCGAAGGTATTGATTACTGTTACCGGAAACTAAAGGTGAATCTGTGCAGATCATTTGGTGCGCGATCGCCTTGCTGCTAAAATGAAGCTACGCACGGTGGTGTACGTTGCCAAAGAGTCTGGAGTATGCCTAAGCAAGTCCTCGTTCTAAATGCGAGCTACGAGCCGTTGAGTTTGGTCTCGGTGCGGCGAGCGGTGGTGCTGCTCTTGCGCGAGAAAGCAGAACTGCTGGAGGCGACCCAGCAGATGTTGCGCAGCAACCGCCAGACCATGGCTGTGCCGCTGGTGATCCGATTAGTGCATTATGTGCGTCTGCCGCATCGCAAAGTGCCCGCCACACGCGCCGCGGTGATGCTGCGCGATGCCTTTATCTGCCAATACTGCGGCGAGACGCCGGGCCGCCAACTGCTGACCGTGGATCATGTGATGCCGCGCTGCCGGGGCGGCAGGCATGACTGGGACAATTTAGTCACGGCATGTACACGATGCAACCAAAAGAAGGGGTCATTGACCCCCGAAGAGGCAGGGATGGTTCCGCTGCGCAAGCCGTTTGAACCCACCTATGTGGCGCTGGTCTTGCTCAGCAACCCGGTGGCCGCGGCCCGCTGGGAACACCTGATGGGACTGACAAAGGAGCAGGCCAAGCCCGACTATGCCCACGGTTGACGCCCGTCGCGAGACCATGGACGCCATCGTGCGCCGGATCGCAGACCTAAACGAACAGTCGCTGACACAGCTTGCGCAGTACATCAGCTATCTGAAATGGCAAGAAGAACTGTGGCAGAGCCTGCTGGAGGAAGAAGCGCAGCCTGCACCCAACCAGACGTTGATCTGGCAGTATGACTTTTTGGAGGGCTTTCCCGCGGCGCGCAAGGTCTCGACGCGTGAGGCCGCGCTGATGGAGATCAAGGTAGGTATGGCGACCTGCGGTATGGTGCAGCAGATGGCGCTGTGGGAGCATCCGCCGGTGGCGGGCAGCGCCGTCTGTGAATATCAACTGCATGTGCCGGGCGAGGTGGACAGCCTGCGTCTGCGCTTTGGGGTGGGCATCCGCGACGGCGCGCTGATGGAAGGGGACAACTGGTGCGCGTTTCGCATCTATGTCAACGGCGCGCGCATCTGGAGCACCACCAAGCAGACGACCGAATGGGAGCGTTATCTGATCGACCTGCCCAGTTTGGGCGGGCAGGATACGGTGATCCAGTTTATCACCGACGGCTTGGGAGACAACCGCTGGAACTGGGCGGTGTGGGCCGAGCCGCAGTTGCTCGGCTATGGCCGGCGGCGCAATGGCCGCGCCGGTCGCAACAGCGCATAGCGGACGCGCGGCTCACCCACACCCAGTGAGCATGGGGATGTACGTCCGGGTTGAATCGCAGCACCGTTGACCTCGACCCTGTGAATGATGCACCAAGCGAATGAGACAGTGTGGACCTGCGCCGGCGGAGATGCGGCGCAGGCAACCGGCTTTTTTCAGCCAGCAGAATGACCTAGCAGAACGGACCGCGCATGGCGCACGCAGCAGCTTCTTCCGGCACACCACCCTCCTCGGAGAGCTTCCCGTTCGGCCAGCCGATCGTCTGGCAGCCCGACCCGGCTTGGATGGCGGCCAGCAACCTGCGCCGCTTGATGGACCGTCACGGTATCGACGACTATGCCGAGCTGGAGGCGCGCGCCGTGGCCGATATCGCCTGGTTTTGGGATGCCGTGATGGAAGAGTTGGGGATCGAGTTCTACCGGCCCTATACGCAGGTGGTGGACCTGAGCGACGGCATCGAGTTCCCGCGCTGGTGTGTCGGGGGCAAAATGAACATCGTCCACAACTGTCTGGACAAATGGCAGGCGACCCCAGTACGCAACCGCGCCGCGCTGCGCTGGGAAGGCGAGGAGGGGCAGACCCAAACCCTGACCTATGCCGACCTGCACCAAGAGGTGGGGCGTTGCGCCAATGCGCTGCGCAGCCTGGGGCTGGGGCTAGGCGATGCCGTGGGGCTGTATATGCCCATGATCCCCGAACTGGCGGTCGCGCTGCTGGCGGTGGTCAAGATCGGCGGGATCATCCTGCCGCTCTTTAGCGGCTATGGGCACAGCGCGGTGGTGGCGCGGCTGGCGGACGCCGGGGCCAAGGCGGTGATCACCGCCGATGGGCTGCTGCGCCGCGGGCAGCCGGTCGCCATGAAGCCGGTGGTCGACCAGGCGGCAAGCGAGGTGGCAAGCCTGGCGCATGTGGTAGTGGTGCGCCGCGCCGGGCCGGAAGATGTGCCCTGGACGCCGGGCCGTGACCACTGGTGGCATGATCTGATGGCGGGGCAGCCGGCCCAGGCCGAGACGGCGCGCACCGGCGCCGAAGATGTGTTGATGGTCATCTATACCAGCGGCACGACCGGCAGGCCCAAGGGCGCGGTGCATACGCACTGCGGCTTTCCCATCAAGGCGGCGCAGGATATGCGCCACGCCATGGACTTGAAGCCGGAGGACACGCTCTATTGGATGACCGACATGGGCTGGATGATGGGGCCGTGGGAGGTCTTTGGCACGCTGCTCAACGGCGCGACCATGGTCTTTTATGACGGCGGGCCGGATTATCCGGACGTGGACCGCGTCTGGAGTCTGGTCGAGCGCCACCACATCACCCATTTGGGCGTGTCGCCCACGCTGATCCGGGCGCTCAAGCGTTTTGGGGCCGAGCCGGTGCAGCGCCACGACCTGAGCAGCCTGCGCATGGTCTGCTCCACCGGCAGCCCGTGGGACCCTGAGTCGTGGTTGTGGCTGTTTGACACGGTGCTGGAGCGGCGCAAACCGATCCTTAACTATTCAGGCGGGACAGAGATCAGCGGCGGTATCCTGGCGGGGTCGCTTTTTGCGCCGCTCAAGCCCTGCGCCTTTGCCGGCCCGGTGCTGGGTATGGATGTCGACGTGGTGGACGACGCGGGCCGGCCCGTGCGCGGCGCGGTAGGCGAACTGGTGATCCGCCAGCCGTGGATCGGCATGACGCGCGGCTTTTGGCAGGACCGCGGGCGCTATCTGAACAGCTATTGGAACCGCATCCCCGGCCTGTGGGTGCATGGTGATTTCGCCGCGGTGGACGAAGACGGTCTGTGGTATATCCTGGGGCGCAGCGACGACACGATCAAGGTGGCGGGCAAGCGGCTCGGCCCTGCCGAGGTCGAGGCGATCCTCAACAGCCATCCCGCCGTGACCGAGTCGGCGGCGATCGGCGTGCCGCACCCGATCAAAGACCAGGAGGTGGTGGCCTTTTGCGTGCTCAAGCCGGGCGCGGACGCGGGCGATGCGCTGCGCGCCGAACTGCTCG
>JADLFO010000243.1 GCA_020845455.1 Caldilineaceae bacterium | reverse complement strand
GCAACTCCTCGTACATTGCCTCCGCCGCACGCACAAATGCCGCCTTCTCTTGCTCTTGGGTCTGTCCCATCGTCCCACCCCTTTCTCGCCCTATTTTACCCCCTGCCTAAATCTTGGGATAGACCCCGCTCTGGCGCAGGGCTTCTCAATTAGAAAACCGAGAGGCGCTCACAGGTGTGTAATTCGATGCTCAACCGCAATATCTTGGTCTTGGGGGAGCCGACGCTCTCAGAGCGGGCGGCGCTGTTCAACTGGGGGTTGCGGGTGGGCGGCGCCCTGCTAATGGGGGTTAGGGTCGGGCTGGGCCGCTCTGTGCGCCACTGGAGTATGCTGCCGGTCACCATCGCCGGAGTCCTCCTGGCGGCGGGCGTGGCGCTCGCCAGCGTCGATCCGGCTTCAGCACCCGACAGCCACCGGCAGGCTGCCCTGCTCGTCTTTCTCGGCGGGTGGTTCACCTGTGCGCTCTTCACCGCGGCGCTCTGGCTGGCAAAGCCCGCACGCTTGGCGAGGTGGCTGGCCGTGCCGAGTTGGCCGGCGACGCTCACCTTCGCTATCTTTCTGTGGCTGCCCTCGTTGCTGGAGGGGTCGGTCTTTGTGGCGGTGACGGCCTGGGTACTCACATTTTGCTGGTCAACCTTCTCACCGTTCCGGTTGTAATCACCGACGTCGATGCGGTGGCTGCGACTATTGCATGGCTTTCGCCTTGGCCGTTTTATCTCACGCCAGTCCCCTGGTATAATAGGACACTAGATACCATATCCGACAAACAAACAGGCGGTCGAGGATTGCAGCAGATGCGTACTGCTGCATGCCGCCATGCGCAGCGCCGCCAACCTCGCTGCGCCGTCGGTCTGGAGCCGCAGTTGCCATGCAACTATCGATCACGCGCACAAGAGTCGTACGGCCGCAGCGACGCCCCGATCTATTATCACGCCCGCGGCTGCTCCAAATGCTGCATGACCTGCTGGGTCATCGCCTGGTCTTGGTCGTCGCCCCTGCCGGCTACGGCAAAACCACCCTGCTGATCGACCTCACCCACTCGCTCGCGATGCCCGCCGCCTGGTATACCCTCAGCGCAGCCGACCGCAATCTGCACCGGTTCGTCGCCCACTTTATCGCCGCCATCGCCCAACAGTTCCCTCACTTTGGCGGCGACGCAACCGCCGCGCTCCAGAGCCTTGAAGCCGGTCAGATTGCCTTCGAGCAGTTCTTTACGCTCCTGGTCAACGAACTCTACGCACAGATCCACCAGCGTTTCGTCCTCGTCATCGACGACTATCACCTGGTCGATGACTGTGAACCGATCGGCGCTTTTGTCAGCCAATTTCTGCAACACGCAGGCGACTACTGCCACATCATTCTCGCCTCACGCACGCTGCTGACCCTGCCCGACCTCGCCTTGCTGGTGGCGCGCGGCGCGGTGGACGGGCTGGATTTTCAGGAGCTTGCCTTTCGACCCGACGAACTGCAAGCGCTCGCCCGCCAGAACTACAACCAAGCCATCAGCGACGTCGAAGCCGAAGAGATGGTGGTCTCCACCGAAGGGTGGATTACGGGCCTCTTGCTTTCGGCCACAACCAAACAGTTGCACATGGCCGGGCGCATGCGGCTGATCCGCAGTTCCGGCATCGACCTCTATGGATACCTCGCCCACCAGGTGTTGGAACAACAGCCGGCTGCGCTGCACGATTTTCTCCTGCGCACTGCCTATATGGATGAGTTCGACGCCGAACTCTGCGCAGAAGTGCTGGACCCAGACTGGCGTCCTGCCGGCGAAAGTTGGCAGACGCTGCTCGACGCGTTGCTTCATCAAAATCTCTTTGTCCTGCCCGTGGGCGAACACGGCGACAGCCTGCGCTATCATCACCTGTTCCAAGACTTTCTACAGCGGCAGATGCAAAGCGAACGGCCCGCCGAAGTCCCCGTCATCCTGTGCCGTCTGGTCGAGGTCTGCCGGCAAAAACAACTGTGGGAACAGGCCTACCTCTACGCCGAACGCCTGGATAACCCGGCGGCCCTCGTCGATCTGATCGAGACGGCAGGCCTGCAGATGATCTATGCCGGGCGCATCCTGCTCGTACAGGAATGGCTGGACAAGCTGCCGGCCTCTGTCCTGCACGCGCGGCCCGGACTTCTAGGTCTCCAGGGCTATAGCCGGATACTGCTGGGAGAGGTCGAACAAGGGCTGCAGCAGTTGAATGCTGCAGAGACGCTGCTGCGTGCGGCCCCCCCCAGCGCCCTGCTGGCGCAAATCTTGGCCCATCGCGCCATCGGCCATCGTTTTCGCGGCGCCTATCAGCAGTCGATTGACGACGCCGAGGCAGCGCTGGCGCTGGTCGATGCACTGGAAGCCGCCGCAGACCAGACGGAGCCTGCATCCGCCGTACATGAGCGTCAGGGCCTCAGGGCTTTGGCCTATCGGTCGAAAGGGCTTGGCTTCTGTATGCAAGGCGATTTGAGCGAGGGCCTCATTTGGCAGCAGCGCTCGCTTGAACTCTATCGCCAGGCTGAGGACCTACAGAACATGGCCCACCTGTCGATGGAGATCGCGATCACGCACGACAGCGCAGGCCAAAAAGAGCTGGCCCGACCACTCTATCTCTATGCCCTTGAGGCCTGGCGCGACCTGCACAATCTGATGGGCCAGGCCGGCGTTCTCAACAGCCTGGGCGTCTATTACCAAGAACAGGGAGAGCATCAGCAGGCCTTTGACGCCTTGACCCAAGCCATCGACTGTGCATGGCGCAGCGGCTATGCGCGCATGCAAGCCTTTGCGCTCACCAGCCTGGGAGACCTGGTATTCGAAGTCAACCTGCGCCAAACCGCCCAAGCCTTCTATCAGGAAGCCTATCCGCTGGCCCGGCGGCTCGACGAGCGCTTTCTGGTGCTCTATCTCGACCTGGCGCGCGCCGCGCTGGCGTGGTCGGCACACGAATGGGATATCGCCTATGCCTGCCTAGATTCAGCCGCACACCTCGTCCTAAGCAAAAACTCCAGCTATGAGTGGGGGCTGTACCGGCAGGCGATGGGACGCTATTACCTGGCGCAAGGCGCGGCGCAGTATGCCCTGGAGCCGCTTCAGGATGCAGCCACCTGTTTTGCGCAAGGCGGCCAGACCCCGGATGAAGCCCGCACGCGCATGATCCTGGTGGCGGCCTACCAGACAGCCGGCAAGCAGGCCGAGGCGGCGCGCGAGCTAGAAACAGCCCTGACCCTGGCCGACCAACTGGACAGCCAGCACGCCATGGTCATCGCTGCCGGCCAGGTAGGTGATCTGCTCCGGGCCATGCCGGTGCGCAGCCCCCACGCCGCTCAACGCAACCAGATGTTGGCTGCCGTCGACGCCTTTCAAGCCCAGCGCCTGCATGTGCGCCGCGAATTCCGCCGCCGGCTTCGTTCGCTGTTTCCTCAAATCCCGGTCGACCCGCCGGCGCTTGTGGTGCGGACTTTGGGCCACGCCGAGGTGTCGGTCGACGGACAGCCCATTGCCCTGGCCGACTGGAAGACACGAGTCTCGCGCGATCTGCTCTTCTACCTGCTGGCGCATCCGGGAGGGTTGACCAAGGAACAGATCGGCATACACTTCTGGCCCGATTGCTCACCCGAACAACTTAAGACACGTTTCAAGAATACCATCTACCGTATGCGCAGCGCACTGGGTCAGGAGGTCGTGCTGTTTGAAGACGGCCGATATCGCTTCGATCCTTTGCTGGACTATGAATACGACGTCGAACTGTTTCTGCACTATGTCGCAGCCGGCGATGCCGCTGCCGACCTGGACACGCAGATCGAAGCCTATACCCTGGCCCTCAGCTACTACAGCGGGGCCTATATGCCCGACACGGAAATGGCCTGGGCCTACCTCGAACGCGAACGGCTACACCGGCTTTATCTAGACACGGCGCTCCACCTGGCCCAACTGCGCTTTCAAGCCGGCGCAAGCGATGCCGCCTTGGTCTGGTGCCAGCGGGTGTTACATGAAGACCTCTGCCATGAAGACGCCCACCGGCTGGCCATGCGCATCTATGCCGCCAGCGGCAACCGCGCCGGCGTCGCCCGACAATATTCGCTCTGCCAAAAGGCGCTGCAAGAGGAGATCGACGCGCCGCCCTCGCCTCAGACCGCGGAACTGTACGCGCTCTTAATGCAGTAAGTTCCCATCGACACGATCTTGCGCCGCTCGGCCAGACGTTTGGCCGGAACCGGTCCCGCATGGGGACCGGTTTTTAAATTGGCCGGCAATGAGCCTGGTTTGATGCCTCGTTTGATGCTATGCCTGATGCCCCGATGCGGCCAAACTAGTGACAATTGCTTGAAACGTGGCAAGAAGAAAAACGCTGATGCAGGAAACATTGACCACATTGCTGGGGTTGAGATAGCCGGCGCAAAATTCACAGTGATCGAGCGCATGGCTTGACTTGAACAAGATAGCAACCGAACTTACGATTCAGAATCTATTCAGATAAAGGAAACCTCCCATGACTCGCAAATTGTCCAGCCTGCACCCGACCTTCGTGCGCATCCTGGTGGCTGCCGGTACGTTGACTCTGTTTATTTTGAGCGCAGGCGCGCCGCGCGGCTATGGCGGTTAAGTCTACCCCATGGCGCACCCCTGCCGGGAGACAGGCTCTCGATTCGGCCTGCCCAAGCTTAGCGCCACATTGAACATATGAATTAGCTATATGGGCTAGATCATCGATGATCCTACTTGTGGGGCTAATCTTGGGGCTAATTGCCGGCTACGGTCGAGCGTGGCTGGCAAAACGGCCCTACATATCGCCTGGCATACAACGGATGGAGTTGGCGCTCCTGGCGTTTCTTCCCCAAGGGCTTGTCTTCTTTCTTCCCCAAACGGGCCGGTTTGTATCCCAACAATGGGCGGCGCTGATTTTGCCGGCCTCGCTCGCCATCCTGATCTTCTTTGTTTGGCACAACCGGCGCGCACCAGGTTTTGGGCTGCTGGGAATTGGGCTGCTGCTCAATCTCGCGGTGATTGCCGCCAACGGCGGGCTGATGCCCATCAGCCCCGAAACGTTGACCATCGTTCATGGTGAACAGGCGGCAGCCGTCGACAGCCGCACCTTTGGCTCGAAGAGCATCGTGCTGCCGGCAGAGGAAACCCGGCTCGAATGGCTGGCCGACCGCTTTACCGTTCCCGACCGGCTCCCGATCCAGTTCGCATTCAGCCTGGGCGACGTCTGTTTGGCCGCAGGCGTGTTTTGGATATTTTGGGTAGGCGGCATGGCGCGGCAGAACGGTACATGCGCCCTGCCAGAGGGACAGGATTGTTCACTAGAGAACCCTGAACGGGTTTAGAGAGGTAGAAAATGGTATGGCGCTTGGACCAATTTTGTATCAGTCATTGTCGCGTCACGAGCCGTGCGTGACATCGGCGCGGCCCGCGCTTGCGCCGTTGAGCAAAGATCTAACTCGCCTACTCAGCGCCGCCGTTGTCAGCCCCACGTTCCGGCGTCTGCTGCTGTCGGACCCGGCGGCCGCGCTGGCAGCGGGCTACAACGGCGAAAATTTCCGATTATCCGCAGCCGAATATGCCGCCGTGACTTCGTTGCGCGCCCGCACGATCCCTGAGTTCGCTGCCCAACTGCTGCATATATTCCAGTCCCCGCGGCCGGAGGCTGCGCTTGAACCCCTCACCCCTCATGTCGAGGTCTATACTGCTGCGGTCGCCCGGCAGTAATCTGACATGCCGTGCCGGCGCGTCGGCAGCACCGGCATATCGCTGCCCAACCAGAGCCGCAGGCCCGCATTGGTACACGGACAGCGGCAAGCGGCGGCGATTCACCCAACGCGCAGCAGCCCTACAGTTTCGCAACCTCCGGTGTGTAGATAGATATCGACACGCGACACATGCATATCCTGTTTGTCAAGTTGATTAGAAGCCAACATCGGTCCCTCAGGCACAGCGGCTTCGTGCGCCTTGCCGTCCTCCTCTCCCTGGCCGGCCTCTATCTCGCGACGGTCTGCACGCTGCTTCTGGGAGCAGACCCAATGCGCCGCGCGACCGTGATCGGTCTTGCGGTGCTGGCGCCGGCCGCCGGCCTGCTCTTCAGCCGTCCAACAATACTGCGCCTCGTCGCCTGGGCCGCGCTGCCGCTCTGTATCCTATCCCTCTTAGCAGCTTCGGGGCAGTTCCCGGCCCAAGGAGCGCTCCAGCCGCGCCTAGACGACCTCTGGCTCATCCTGTTTGGTCTCTCGGCGAGCAGCGCGCTGGCGCTCTCGACCGGCCACGACACCCACGCCGGCGCCCGCCAAGCCCAACGCACGGCAGCGGCGCTGGCCACGACCAGCCAAGAGTTGGAAGCTTCACAAGCGCTGTTGCACCAGGTGCGCGGCCAACTGGACCAGCAAGCCGTCGAACGCACCGTCGAGTTCGCTCAGGTCAACCGGCAACTGGTTGCCGAATGCGCGGCGCGCCGGCAAAGCGAGCGCCACTGGCGCAGGTTGGCGGAGTGTTCCCCCGATCTGATCTGTATCTGGGACATCCCCTCCCGCCGATGGACTTACTGCAGCCGCCCCGACTTCCTGGGCCATCCCAGCCGGGCGAACCTCAACTATCCGGATCTCCTGCAGCACGTCCACCCCGACGACTATCATCGGGTCAAGGCGCGCTGGCCAAACTTCGCCGCAAGTCCCCAGGGGGAACATCTGGAATATCGGCTGCACCATGCCGACGGTCACTGGGAATGGCTGCAGGCGCGCCAACGGGTGCTGGCGCGCGACGACCACGGCCGGCCCGTCCAGAACCTGATCGCGCTCAGCGTGATCACCGACCAAAAACAGGGCGAGGCCGCGCTCCGCTTGGCCAAAGAGAACGCCGAAGCAGCAGCGCGCGCCGGGTATGAATTTCTGGCCAATATGAGCCATGAGATCCGCACGCCCATGAACGGCGTTGTTGGCATGGCGAGCCTGCTCCAGTCGACCGAGTTGAGCGAGGGACAGCGCCTCTATGTGGACGCCATTCGTCACAGCAGCGATGCACTCTTAGCCGTGGTCGACGACATCCTCGGCTTCTCCAAGACCGCACCCGGCGGGCTGAGCCTCGAACGCCAGCCAATGGAGCCGCACCGCTGTGTCGAGGAAGTCCTGGATCTCCTGGCGCCCAGAGCGGCAGAGAAGGACCTGGAACTTGTCTATACCGTCGAACGCTCGGTTCCAGCCGCAGTTCTGGGCGATGCCGCGCGGTTACGCCAGGTCTTGAGCAACGTAGTCTCCACTGTGCTTGAGTGGACCGCGCAGGGCACGGTCTCCATCTCGCTCGACGCCCAATCGTTGGATGACCGCGAGGTCGAGCTTCACTTCGCCGTCGGCAATACGGGTATCGCGCCGGCAGATCGACCGCCGCAGCCCGGCTCCTTGCACCCAGTAGACGCCGCACACACGCCGATACAGGGCGATGCAGCCGGCGCGCTGGCGCGCAGCGCAAACCTATGCCTGTTGATGGGAGGTCGCCTCTGGGCGGACAGCCATCCGCAAGCCGGCGCGACCCTCCATTTCACCGTCGTCTCCCCCGCCATCGCACCGACGGGGGCGCAGGACATATTCGAGGCGCATCCGGCGCTGGACCGGCGCACCGCGCTGGTAGTCGACGACAATCCACCGGCGCGCCAGATTCTCCGACAAATGCTGAACCATTGGGGTATCACGGTCACGCCGGTCGCCTCCGGCGCCGAAGCGCTGGCGCTCATGCGTACACAGGCCCGCTTCGACATCGCCGTGATCGATATGCAGATGCCGGGGATGTCCGGGTTGGCGCTGGTCAGGGAACTGCGTAAGCTGGCCGCAGACCTGCCGGTGATTATGACCTCCGCGCTCGGCGCGCCCATGTATGCAGCAGGCAATCCGCGCGGTCTGCAGGAACTGCCGGTTATGCTGCCCGCGGCGCTGGCGGCAAACGAGCGGCACGAGGCGGCGCGCCAGCTCGGCGTCAGAGACATTCTCCTCAAGCCTGTTAAGCCCTCCAAACTGCGCACCGCGCTTCTGGGGCATTTCAACACAACCAGCGCCGCCGGTGATCCGGACCAGCCGCTTGTATCGGGCGCGCCTCAGGGCGCGGGCAGCGATGACCGCCAGCCGCTGCGCATCCTGCTGGCAGAGGACAACCTCACCAATCAGAAGGTCGCACTGCACATGCTCAAACGCCTTGGCTATGGAGCGGACGTCGCCGTCAACGGCCTGGAAGCGGTCGGCGCGGCGCACCGACGCCGCTATGATGTCATCCTGATGGACATCCAGATGCCGGAGATGGACGGCCTGAAAGCGACGCACCAGATCCGCACGGAACTGGCCGCGCCCGATCAGCCCTATATCATTGCCATGACGGCGGCTGCCATGCAGTACGACGCCGAGCGCTGTCTTGCGGCGGGCATGGATGACTTTGTAGCCAAACCGGCGCGCCTAGAAGACCTGGCGCAAGCCCTGCAACGTTATCTAGCCCAGACCACAGGCGCGGATGACAGAGCGGTGGATACCGCGCAGCGGTCGCAAACCAGGCCGCAAACCATCCTCGGCTGAATCGACACAGGCCCCCTGATAGGCCCAACGACAACCATCCGCGGCATACCCTGCCTTGGCCGCACGGTGGATAGAGTTTGACTGACGGGCGCGCTCTACTTCTCTGCGTTTTGCCAGGGGTAGACAGCGCCCGTCATCTAATTTTTATGCGGCCGACAGCCTATACACCCAAGGCGCGCAGCGATTCTCGCCCCCTGGCGACCGCTTCCATGGGCGCATAGCCGTCACTCTCATACTCGACGATGTACCACTGCGTGCCGCCCACCGTCTCGCAGAGGCGGAAAAACTCCGGCCAGTCCGTATCATCTTCGCCGAACAAAGGGCGCAGCGCCGCCTCCGGCCCCTGTGCCTGTGCGATCCGTTTCGAGAAGGGCTTGATATGCACCGTCCGTGCGCGCTGCGGATAGCGCCGGATGATCTCCAGCGGGTCCACCGCCTGATTGCCGTGCAGGGCGTTGCCGGTATCGAACTGCATCACCACGGCCTCGCGGGTGTTGTCGAAGAGCGTGTACCAGGGCATCTGCCCCTCGATGGGCTGGAATTCGACCCCGTGGTTGTGATAGCCCGTGACCATGCCGTAGGGCGCCAGCTTGTCGGCCAGCCGGTTAAAGAACTCGGCGGCCTTGAGCCAATCGGCGTGCGTCTGGCGCAGATCCGCGGGCAGGCTGGGCACGATCAGCCGGCTGTTGCCCAAGGCGCGGTGATAGGCAATGGAGGGGAAGAGCGTGTCGTCTTGCACCAGCGCATAGGGAGTGTGCCAGCCGCAGCAGGCCAGCTTGAATTCGTCGAGTAGGGCGCGCAGAAAGTCGGCGTCGTGGCGCGGCGGGCCATAGAACTCCACACCAGCATAGCCCATCGCCGCAACCTGGGCCAAGGTCGAGCGCGGGTCCTTAGCCCATTCCTGCCGCACAGAATATAACTGCAATCCCACAGGGATATTGCTCGCCATCACAGACTCGCTTTCTTGGGTTGAAGCAGATGGTAGGCTCTCTACTACACACGCACCGCGTGTTGGCTGTCGGTCGCGGCATAGGCTGCCATGATCACGCGCAGCGTCGCCGTGGCCTCGTCGACCGAGTGCAGCGGCTCATAGCCCTTGGCCACCGCATCGACAAAATGCTCGATCTCGGCGGCGAAGGTGCGCGCGTAATTCCACCCCGCAAACTCCACCACCGCCGGTGTCTGAAAACCCACCGGCTGATAGTAGAGTTTGTCCATCTCCCCCCACAAATGCCCGGCCTCGCCCGCGATGCTGAACAGCAGCGGACGCGCGCCCGGCGCGGCAAAGGCCCAACTCGTCAAAACGTGGCCCATGACCCCGTCGTCGAACTTCACCTGCACGCTGGCCGAATCTTCCTCCTGCAGCGGCAGGCGATAGGTCCCCATCAGCGCGGTCACCTCGCTGGGCTGCTTGCCCGCCAGAAAGAGAAGCCGGTAAGTCGGGTGATAGCCGGTGTCGATATACTCCCCGCCCCCCATCTTGCTGGGGTCGCTGCGCCAGGTGTCGCCGAAGGCCGGCTCGCTCTTGCCCCATGTCGCCTTGTTGAGCGACAGCGGCCGCCGCCGCGCCGAGCAATCATAGGAGTGGATCATATAGACCTTGCCCAAATCACCCTGCATCAACATCTGCTTGGCCTGGAGTACGGACGGAAAAAACAGTTGATTGTGCGCCGCCATCATCGTGACGCCATGGCTGCGCACCGCCCGCGCAATATCCGCCGCCTCGTCTAGGTTGAGGCAGAGCGGCTTCTCGCTCATCAGATGCTTGCCCGCCTGCGCCGCATCGACAATCGCTTGGCGGTGCAGATGATGGGGCAGGGCAATATCCACGGCGTCGATCTCAGGCTGCGCCAGCAGTTCGCGGTAATCGGTGTACATTTGCACCGGATGGCCCAACTGGGCCGCCGCCTTGACCATCGCCTCCTGAGAAATATCCGCTACCGCCACTACTTCGGCGCGACCGGACGCGTTCTTCCAGCCCTCGATGTGCGGGGTCATGATCCCGCCACAGCCGATCAAGCCAACCTTGAGCGTCATGTTGAGACTTCCTTTATCGTCGTGTTTGTGTGATTGAGAGCGCGGCAGCACCCCGCGCCGGACGCGGGGCGGCCTATCTGGACAAACCACATGCATCTAGACGATACACCACTCGCGCCGATTGGCAAAGCGGCCATGCGCCGCGCCCGTCCAACTGGCAATTGACAGGCCCGATCCCCTCGGCCATAATGGATACAGACCCGCACTCAGCCGTTGCAGAGCCGCCGCACGTCCTGCCCGCAGGAGAAAACCATGGAAATCCGGATCCGTCTCAGCCAAGACCTGGCACGCGCCACCGGGCGGCCCCGCTTCGCCGTCACCCTCGACGATTCGGCCACCGTCGCCGATCTGCTTGCCCATCTGCAAGCCCAGTTCCCGGCCTATGCCGGCCCGCTTTCCGCCGCAGTCCTGGTGATCCACGGGCAGAATGTAGATAAGGACACCCCCTTGCACGCGGGACAAGAAGTCGCCTTGCTCACACCCGTCAGCGGCGGACGCCTGCTCCCGTCAAGTCGCAGTCTGTTTGAGACAGTGGATTCTACTCATCTCAGGAGGTAACATGGCTACGATGATCCGTTCCCCCCAACTCGGCAAAAGCGCAGCCCAGACCGATGGCTTTGCCGGCCACGAAACGGTGTTTGTCAACGAGTATACCAACGGCATCTTGGACCCAAACCAGCCCATGCTCGGCCCAGTGCGCGACGGCGGGCATATTGTCGCCAACACCGCACCTGGCTGCTGGGGGCCGATGATCACCCCGGAGATCCGCGGCGGCCATGAAGTGACCCGCCCCGTCGCCGTCGCCGGCGCGCAGCCGGGCGACGCCATCGCCGTCCGCATCAAGGAGATCACCGTCACGTCGCTCGCCACCGCATCCGGCAATGACCAGATGATGAGCGGGCGCTTTTTGGGCGACCCCTATGTCACGGGCAAGTGCCCTGGATGTGGCACGCTCTACCCCAAGACCGTCGTCCAAGGGATCGGCCCCAGCGCCATCCGCTGTGCCAACTGCGGCGCCGATGCCAGCCCCTTCACCTTTACCAATGGCTACACCATCGGCTTCGACGGCAACCGCACGCTGGGCGTCACCTTGTCGCAAGAGATCGCAGAGCAGATCGCGCGGCAGGCCAAACACTTCGCCGCCATGCCTGAGAACTCGATCCAGAATTCAATCCTGACCTTTGCGCCGCACGATCTGGTTGGCCTGGTGGCGCGCATGCGCCCGTTCATGGGCCAACTGGGCACGACCCCGTCGATGCCCCTGCCCGACTCGCACAACGCCGGCGACTTCGGCGCATTCCTGATCGGCGCGCCGCATGAGTACGCCGTCACTGCCGAACAGCTTCAACAGCACCGCACCGACGGCCACCTCGACATCGACGCGGTGCGCGCCGGGGCCATCCTGATCTGCCCGGTCAAGGCCGAAGGCGGCGGCATCTACCTGGGCGATATGCACGCCATGCAGGGCGACGGCGAGATCGCCGGTCACACCGCCGACGTCGCCGGCACAGTCACGCTCCAGGTGCATCTGCTCAAGGGGCTGGCCCTCGACGGCCCGATCCTCTTCCCCGTAGCCGAAGACCTCCCCTTCCTGGCCAAACCTTTGACCGCCGACGAGAAACGCCGCGCCCAGCAGGTGGCCGAAAGCTGGGGCCTGGCCGCCATCGAAGAATCCGCGCCCATCTCGGTGATCGGCACCGGGCCGGACCTCAACGCCGCGACTGAAAACGGGCTGCAGCGCGCCGCCACGCTCTTGGGCGTGAGCGTGCCCGAGATCATGAACCGCGCCACCATCACCGGAGCCATCGAGATCGGACGCAACCCCGGCGTGGCCCAGGTCACCTTCCGCGCCCCGATCGCCAAGCTCGACAGCCTGGGGCTGGGCGACTTTGTGCGCGATATGTACGCCGCCGACTAGCGCTCCCTGTCTTTGCCGCAGACCTTGGGCGCGCCGTATCTGCCCAAGGTCTGCGGCACTCCGGCCTACCCCCACTGCTTTGCCAACGCTCCTCCTCACTGCTATACTGGCAGGAGGCGCGCTCGCGCACGCCGTCTGTTTCTGCACAACCCCACCGATCGGAAAGGCCTGGCCGATGCCCCGCACACAGCTCTACGACGCACACCTTGCCCTGGGGGGGCGCATGGTCGAATTCGCCGGCTGGGAATTGCCCGTGCAGTACCCCGCCGGCCCGCTGGCCGAACACCACGCCGTCCGCACCGCTGCCGGTCTGTTCGACATCGATCACATGGGCCAATTTGAGGTGCGCGGCCCCGATGCTGTCCCCTTCCTCCAGGCAATCCAGACCTGGGACATCGAGCGCGTGGCGCTAAACGAAGCCCACTACGGCCTGATGCTCTACGAAGACGCCACCGTCGTCGACGACATCTTTATTTACCGGCTGCCCGAACGCTGGCTGGTCATCGTCAACGCCGCCAACCGCGCCAAAGACTTGGCGTGGATGACGGCGCACCAGCACGAGCTGGATGTCTCGCTGATCGACGTCTCCGACGACCTCTATATGATGGCGCTGCAAGGCCCCAAGTCCGAAGCGATCTTGCAGCCACTCACCCCGGCGGATCTGTCGGCGCCGGCCGCACGCACCGCCGTCGAAACCACCATCCTCGACGCTCCGGCGGTCATTGGGCGCACCGGCTACACCGGCGAAGACGGCTTTGAACTCTATGTTCCCCAAGAGGCCGCAGCCACCATCTGGCAGCGCCTGCTCGAAAGCGGCGCGCCCCTGGGGCTGCTGCCCTGCGGGCTGGCAGCGCGCGACAGCTTACGCTTCGAGGCCGCCATGCCGCTCTACGGCCATGAAATCGACGCCACCATTAACCCGCTGGAGGCACGGCTGGGCTGGACTGTCTCGTGGGACAAGCCGTTTATCGGGCGCAACGCCCTGCTCAAGGTCAAATTGGAGCAGCCTGCCCGGCTTCTGGTCGGCTTCGAAATGGTAGATAAGGCCGTCCCGCGCGAACACTACCCCATCGCCGTCGATGGCGAAACCGTCGGACATGTCACCACCGGCATGAAAAGCCCCACGCTGGACCGCTTTGTCGGGCTGGGCTATGTGCCGCGCCGCCTCAGCGCGCTCGGCACGGAGATCGACATCCTGGTGCGCGGCCAACCCAAACGGGCGCGCATCGTCAAGCGCCCCTTCTACACGCCGCGCTACAAATAAACTTCGACATGACAATTAGCGGATAACAATTCGCGCATAACACCATTTACAGACAGACTTCGGAGCAAAGAAATGGCTGATTACAAGCTAGACCCGGCTGCCAAATATGCCAAGACCCATGAATGGGTGCGCATCGAGGACGGCGTCGCGGTCGTCGGCATCAGCGACGCCGCGCAGGATATGTTAAGCGATGTGGTCTATGTCGAACTGCCGGAAGAAGGCGCCGCGCTCAGCGCCGGAACCGAGGTCGCGGTCGTGGAATCGGTCAAAGCCGCCGAGGATATCGTCGCCCCGGTGAGCGGCGCCGTCGTCGCCGTCAACCGCGAGCTGGAGAGCAGCCCGGAGATCGTCAACCAGAACCCCTACGGCGCTTGGTTCTTCAAACTGGAACCTGGCGCAGCCCTGCAGGACGAACTGGCGCAGTTGATGACCGCCGACGAGTACGCCCAGTTTGTGGCCGAATCGGGTCACTAGGTCGCCAATCGGTTCGCTGTACCGGCTTGATGGTGCGTCTCTACCTTGTCGCCCTGGTCGCGGTCGCCCTGACTGCCTGCCAGGGCGACCTGCCCTCCCCCCCTTGGCCCCCCACCTGGCCCTGGCGCGCAGCCCCCACCGCCACCCCACAGGTGAGCGCGCTGAGCATCCTGGGGCCGGCGGGCCGCGCCGCCGAAAACCAACACATCCAAGACCAGATCGCCGCCTTTGAGCGTGCCAACCCCGGCCTACGTCTCTCCGGCGCGCTGACGCCCGACTATCGCACGGCGCTGGCCGACGCCGTTGCCGCCCACACCCCGCCCGATCTCTTTGTGGTCTGGAGCCACGAACTGGCCGACCTTGCCGCCGACGATATTGTCCGGCCCATCCCTCCCGCCTACGACCGCACCGCGTCTCTGCCCGACCCTTTGCGACCGGCGTTCCAGGTCGACGGCGTGCCCTACTGTCTGCCGCGCGACCTCAGCACCCTGGCGCTTTTCTTCAACCCCGCGCTGTTTGATCGCGCGGAAGCCGCCTACCCCACCCCGCTGTGGACCTGGGATGACCTGCGCCGCGCCGCCACGGCCACGACTGACGCCAACAACGGCATCTATGGGCTAACGCTTGCCCCCGACGCCAGCCGGCTCCTGGCCTGGCTCGCCGCCGACGACCGTGACGGCGACCCCTGGCGCGGCGCAGACGCCGTTTCTACTCTCAATAATTATGTCAATCTGTTTGCCGAAGGCGCAGCGGTTGACCCGCTGCTGCTCGACAGCACTTGGACGGGCGAAGCTTTTGGCCGCGGGCGCGCCGCCATGACCCTCGAAGCCAACTGGCTGATCCCCTACCTGGCCGAGCAGTTCCCCGATTTGGTTTACAACATCGTCGAACTGCCCAGCGGAACTAGCCGACGCAGCACCGTAGCCTTCGGCTCCTGTTGGGCGATCAGCCGCACAGCCGCCGACCCTCAGGCCGCGCTGCGGCTGGCCGCATTTCTCACCACCCCCGACGCCAACCGCGGCTGGGCCACGGCAGCCGGCGCGCTGCCGCCTGCGCCCGACCAGGGCCGCGCTTGGCTCACCGGCCAACCTGCCTATGCGCCCTTTGTCGCGGGGCTAGACTATGCCCTACCCTGGGCCGGGCCGCGCGGTTTCAGCACGACCATGGATTCGCTCAATTCGCTGCTCGCCGCCGCTGCCATCGGCGACGCCACCGCCGCCGATGTCGTCGCACGGCTTGACCCCTCCGCCACGCCCGCCCCGACCCATACAACGCCAGAGGATTGACCGGGACTGCGCGCTGCGCTACAATGAGGTCAACCGCACGACCCACACCCCGCCGCGCACAATCGCTGGCGTACAAGCGAGGACGCATGACGGATACCGCACGACAAGGGCTGTCACATCCTATGGACCGAACCGCCTTCCTCACCGCGCTCGGCGCAATCCTGCCCCCGCCGCGCCTTCTGCAGCGCGACGCCCAGCTTGCTCCCTACGAGTCGGATGCGCTCACCGCCTTTCGCAGCCGCCCGCTGGCCGTCGCCCTAGCCGAAACCCAAGATGAAGTCATCGCCCTGGTGCGGCTCTGCCATCAACACGCCGTGCCCTTTGTGGCGCGCGGCAGCGGCACCAGCCTGTCGGGCGGCTCGCTGCCCGTCCAAAACGGCCTGGTGATCGCGCTCAACCGGCTCAACCGCATCCTCTCCGTCGACCCGGAAGCGCGCACCGCCGTGGTCGAGCCGGGCGTCATCAACCTGGACGTCTCACGCGCCGCCGCCGCGCACGGCCTCTACTATGCGCCCGACCCCTCCAGCCAGTTGATCTGCACCATCGGCGGCAACGTGGCCTTCAATTCAGGCGGCGCGCACTGTCTCAAGTACGGCATGACCAGCAACCATGTGCTAGGCATCAAAGCCGTGCTGCCCGACGGCTCGCTTGTCCATCTGGGCGGCCCCAGCCTGGAATCGGTCGGCCCAGACCTGACCGGCTTTTTCGTCGGCTGCGAAGGACTCTTCGGCATCGCCCTGGAGATCACCCTGCGCCTCGTGCCCAAACCAGAGAGCTACCGCACCGTCCTCGCCTCCTATCACAGCCTGCAAGCCGCGGGCGATGCCGTCTCACAGGTTGTCGCCTCCGGCCTGCTGCCCGGCGCGCTGGAGATCATGGACCGGCTCGCCATCGAGGCCGCCGAAGCCTCGGTCGGCGCAGGCTATCCGCGCGCCGCTGCCCTGCTGATCGTGGAGCTAGAAGGCGAACGGGTCCAGGTCGAGGCCGAGTTTGTCGAACTGCAAAAGCTCATCGCCGCCTCCGGTGCGCAGGAAATCCGCATCGCCCACGACGACGCCGAACGCGCCCGCATCTGGAAGGGGCGCAAAGGGGCCTTCTCGGCGGTAGGCCGTCTCAGCCCCGACTACATTGTGCAAGACGGCGTCGTGCCGCGCGGCCGGCTGGGGCAGGCGCTGGCGACCATCGAACAACTGAGCAGCCAGTATGACCTGCGGGTCGCCAATGTCTTCCATGCCGGCGACGGCAACCTCCACCCGCTGATCCTCTACGATGGGCGGCAGCCTGGGGCGCTGGCGCGCGCCGAAGCGCTGGCCGGCGAAATCCTGCACATGTGCATCGAACTGGGCGGCTCGATCACCGGCGAACATGGCGTGGGCATGGAGAAACGGCGCTATATGCCCGACATGTTCTCGCCCACCGACCTGACGGTGATGGAAGAACTGCGCCGCAGCATCGACCCGCTGGAGCTTGCCAACCGGGGCAAGGTCTTCCCCGACAGCCATGCCCCTGCGCTGCATTCCGCCCCCCACCCGCTCGAACGACAGGGAGTGATCTCGCGCGTATGAGCACTGCACTCGCCGCGCCGCGCATGGCGCCCGCCTCGCTGGCCCAATTGCAGGAATGTGTGCCGGCCGCGCCCCGGCTCCTGCCGGTGGGCAGCGGAACCAAACCCGCGCTCTCGACGCCGCCGCAGGGTGTCGTCGCGCTGGCGCTCAGCGCGCTCAGCGGCATCCAAGAGTATGACCCCGGCGAATATACGATCACCGCGCTGGCGGGCACGCCGGTCGCCGAGGTCGCCGCGGCGCTGGCCGCCCACAGGCAGTATCTGCCCTTTGACCCGCCGCTGGCCCGCGCCGGCGCGACCTTGGGCGGAACCGTCGCCGCCGGACTCAGCGGCTCCGGGCGCTACCGCTACGGCGGGCTGCGCGATTTTCTGATCGGCGTACAGTTGGTAGACGGCAGCGGGCGCTTGGTGCGCGGCGGCGGCAAAGTCGTCAAAAACGCCGCCGGCTTTGACCTCCCCAAGTTGATGATCGGCAGCCTGGGGCGTCTGGCCGTTCTGGGGGAACTCACCTTCAAGGTCTTCCCTGCACCGCCCGCCTATACCACGTTGACGGCCGGCTACCCCACTCTCGCCGCCGCGGCCGAGGCCATGGCGACCTTGCGCCTCGGCGCGTTCGATCTCCTGGCCCTGGACCTGATCCCCGCCGCGCCGGGCCATGCCGAGGCCGCGTTATATGTACGCATCGGCGGGCCGGGCGCGGTCCTACCCGAACGCGCCGAGGGGCTGCGCCGCCGCCTGGGCGGTGGAACCCTACTCGGCCCCGACACCGATACGTCCGTCTGGCAGCAGGCCGCCGAGTTTGGTTGGGTTCCGGCGGGCATGGCGCTGGTCAAGACGCCGTTGACGCCGCATCACCTGCTCCCGCTCGACCAGCGGCTCGCCGCGGCGGGCGCACACCGGCGCTATGTGGCAGCCGCCAGTCTGGCTTGGATTGCCTGGCCCGGCGCGCTCGACGACCTCTCCGGCCTGCTTACCTCTGCCGGGCTATCGGGGCTGGTGCTGCGCGGTGCGACGGCCCACCCGCTGATCGGCGTGCGTCAAGACGCGCTCTTGCGCGGCCGCATCGCCGCCGCGCTCGACCCCCGGCAGCGCTTCCTGCCCTATGAATGATCAGTTCCCTGATCACCCGAATGAAATGTGACTGCCTAGCCCATGCAACATACCATCTCCGGCGCAGACCTCGGCCCGCAAGGGCCGGCCATGGTCGAAGCTATTGAAAAATGTGTCCACTGCGGTTTCTGTCTTGCCACCTGCCCCACCTACAAGGTGCTGGGCGAGGAGATGGATTCGCCGCGCGGCCGCATCTACCTGATGAAGAGCGCGCTCGAAGGCGAACTGTCCGTCCAAGAAACGCTTCCCTATATTGACCGCTGTCTGGGCTGCATGGCCTGCGTCACCGCCTGCCCCTCCGGCGTCGAATACGGCAACCTCCTGGCCCCCTACCGCGCCATGGCCGAGCGCCTACGCAGCCGCCCCGCCGAAGACGCCGTGGCGCGCACTTTGGTCAACCAGACGCTGCCCTATCCCGAACGCTTCCGTCTAGCCGCGCGGGCCGGGAACCTGGCCAAACCGCTGCAAGGGCTGCTGCCGGCCAAACTGGGCGCCATGCTCGACCTCCTGCCTGCCGATGTCCCATCCGGCCAACCGCTGCCGGAAGTGATCCCCGCACAGGGGGAACGCCGCGCCCGCGTCGCGCTCCTGGCCGGCTGCGTCCAGCAGGTGCTCTCGCCTGCCATCAACCAGGCCACCATTGCCGTGCTTACGCACAACGGCGTCGAGGTCGTCATCCCGCGCGGCCAAGGCTGCTGCGGCTCGCTTGCCCTGCACACCGGCGAAGCCGTCCAAGCGCGCAGCCTGGCACGCCACAACCTGACCGTCTTTCCCGACGACGTCGACGCCATCGTCACCAACGCCGCCGGCTGCGGGTCAGGCATGCACGAATATGGCTTGCTCTTCGCCGGAACCGAGTGGGAGGAGAGCGCCAGAGCGTTTGCCGCCCGCGTCCAAGACATCAGCGTCTTTCTCGACGCGCTGGGGCTGCGCCCGCCGCAAGGGCTGGCCGCGCCGCGTACCGTCGCCTATCACGATGCCTGTCACCTGGCGCATGCCCAGCGCGTGACCCAGCCGCCGCGCCGTCTGCTGGCGCAGATCGCCAACCTGACCGTGGCGGAGATCCCCGAAGCTGAACTGTGCTGCGGCTCTGCCGGAACCTACAACCTGGAGCAGCCGGAATTGGCCTTCCAGATTGGCAGGCGCAAAGCGGAGAATATCCTAAGTACGCGCGCGGTGGAGATTGTCACCGGCAATATCGGCTGTATAACGCAAATCCGCACGCACCTGGCCGCCCTGGGCAAACCGCTGCCCGTGCGCCATACGATTGAGTTGCTCGCCGAAGCCTATGCCGCATAGCCCGGCGCGCCATCTATCCTAGTGAGGCAGGTCCCATGTCCAAGTTTGTCAAAATTTCGACCCAATTGCGTGATGTAACGCTGGTCAAAAAGGCGCTCGACGACCTCAAGGTCAGCTATCAAGAGAACACTCGCTATGTCCACCGCTGGAGCGGCTTCTCCGGCGAAGTGCCGCTGGTGGTGCAGGGGCCGGGCCTCACCGTCGGCCTGCGAGCCAAAGAAGACGGCACGCTCGAAGTGCTGGCCGACGACATGCAGATGGGCCGCGTGCGCCCCCTGATGCAGCAGGTTCAGCAGCGCTATGCCTATCATTCGGTGCTGGAGGCGACCGCCGCCGCCGGCTTCGACCTGGTCGAAGAGGCCGTGGGCGCAGACAAAGTGATCCGGCTCACCGTACGTCGCTGGGCGTGAGCGCCGAGTGAGACAGGAGGTTCATGATGCAGCGTGAAGAAATCGAAGTGACCATCCTGCCGGATGGCCGCGTGGAGTACACCATTAAAGGGGTAAAGGGCAGCGCCTGCGAGAGCATCAGCGCGCTGCTGGAGCAGTTGGGCAAGGTCGAGACTGAGAGCCGCACCGCCGAGTATTACGAACAGGACCCCGATGTCCAACTTCACCTCTCCGCCGAAGAATGAGCCGCAGCGTGAGCCGGACCTGCCGCCTATGCCGCCACTCATGCCGGTAGAGACCGAAATCTATATCTTGCCCAGCGGCGAAGTCGTCATAGCCGACCTGCCCGCCGAATTGGCCGCGCAGTTCGCCGCGTGGAACCCGCCTGAAGTCGATTCGTAGCCGCCCGCCGGCCGGCGTAAGGAGGCGTCCGATGGCCGCCAGTTCGATCCTGCTCCAGCCTAATTCCCCCGCAGGCAACACCAAGATTCTGCAGCTCTATCCCCACGTCGAGCTGTTCAGCGAAGGCGACCCGCCCGCCAACTCGCTCTTTGTCCAGGGCCGCGCTGCAATGCCCAATGGCGCAGACCAACTCTTGATCGTCGACCCCAGCCCAGACGCAGCGACCCGTTTCCGGCTCGAAGGCCGCGTGGCCGTAGTCTACACTGCCGAAGCGCTCTCGGTCGACCTGCCGCTGGTGCATACCGTTGCCGGCGGGGTGGCGCATATCCGGTTGGGCGAACACTTTGTGGATATCTACAGCCAGAAGACCTGTAATGTGGTTGTGCTGCCTGCCCTGGGCATCGTCTGCAGCGGGCAGTTTGGCAGCGGTCACACCCTCCCCCTGCTCGCCGCCGCGTCCGACGGCTCCGACGAGCTGGATACCTGTCTGCTCTTGGCACGGCTGCTCAAACAGCACCGCCTCCAGCTATTGATCCCGCACACCGGCGGGCTGATCGACGACAAAGCGCTCGCCCTGGACCATCTGGCAACCGACGTGAGCTATCTCCATGGCCTGCGCCGCGTGGTCGCGCCGCCGGCGCAGCAGCAGGAGCCGCTCGACCAGGTGCAGGAACTGGCGGCAACGCTGATCCCGCGCGAGCGCGCTACTGCTAGCGCCGAGTCTGTTCACCGCGCCAACGTCGCCCGGCTCTACCGGAGTTGCACCCCCCTGCCCGACTAACTAAACAGATTCGGCTGCGAGGGTGTTTCGGGGTAGGGCACGCCGAAATGGTCATAGGCGGCCCTGGTGGCAATGCGCCCGCGCGGCGTGCGGTCCAAGAACCCCTTCTGCAGCAGATACGGCTCCACCACATCCATGATGGTGTCGCTTTCCTCGCTGATGCTCGCCGCCAGCGTGTCCAGACCCACCGGCCCGCCACGGAACTTGTGGATCAGCCCCTCCAAGACGCGGCGGTCCAGATCGTCCAACCCCAGTTGGTCTACTTCTAGCAGCTCAAGCGCCTCGCGGGCGACGGGCAGGTCGATCTCCCCCTGCGCCCGCACCTGGGCGTAGTCGCGCAGCCGGCGCAGCAGACGCAGCGCCACGCGCGGCGTCCCGCGTGAACGGCGCGCGATCTCATGTGCGCCCTCCGGCGTGATCGGCACCTCCAGCAGCCCCGCAGCGCGCGTCACGATCTCCCGCACCGCGTGTTCCTCGTAGAAGTCAAAGCGCTCCACTACGCCAAAACGGGCGCGCAGCGGCGAGGTCAACAAGGCCAAGCGCGTCGTCGCGCCGATCACCGTGAACTTGGGCAGCTTAAGCTGGATGTTGCGCGCGCCCGGCCCGCTGCCCACCACAATATTGAGCGAAAAATCCTCCATCGCCGGGTAAAGGATCTCCTCGATGGCGCGCCCCAGCCGGTGGATCTCGTCGATAAAGAGGACGTCGCCTTTGCGTAGGTTGGTCAAGATAGCGGCCAGGTCGCCCGCCTTTTCAATCGCCGGCCCCGCCGTGACCTTCAGGTTGCCGCCGATCTCGATGGCGAGGATGTGGCTCAGGGTCGTCTTGCCCAGCCCCGGCGGCCCATACAGCAGCACATGGTCCAACGCATCGCCACGCTGGCGCGCCGCATCGACCAAGACCTGCATCTTCTCGCGCAGCCGGTCCTGCCCGATCATTTCCTGGAGCGAACGCGGGCGCAGCGCGTGGTCAACCCGCTGCTCGCCGCTCTGTTTCGTGCCCGAAATCATCCGCTCGGCGGCTTCGGGGTCGCTCTGGGCGAGGTTAGGGGCACGCCCGGTGACGCTTCGCTCATCTGCCATGCTGCTTGTTTTCCTTCTCACACAGTTTGCACATTCGTTCTATTGCGCCCATTATACCAGATCGACGCCCGCGCCGTGAAAGCGTAGAGCAGGCGGTACTTCAAACAGCTTGACGCCGCCGCCAAAAGCTGCTATAACCTGTCTAATCTTTTCGACAAGGATAGGCGGCGAGCGACGGGGCTTGTCGCCCAATACTATCTTGACCTGATGCGCAGAACGCCCCCGCAGGAGCCGGCGCTCCCGCTGCGTATCTCTAGGAGAAAATCATGTCTCAGCAAGAAAGCGCCATCAAAGAACAAAACCGGCTGATCCAGGAACGCGCCCAGATCGAAGAAGAACTGGGCAACCTGCGTGAGTTGATGCAGGCCGAAGTCGACGTCGAGCCGGATGAAGGCGACGCCGAAATCTTCGAACGTGAAAAGAACGCGGCCTTGATCGCCGTCTTGGAACGCAAAATACAGGATATCGACTCGGCCCTGCGCTCGATTGAAAAAGGCCAGTATGGCATCTGCGAACGCTGTGGTCGGCCCATCGAGGCCGGGCGGCTGGAAGTGAAGCCCGACGCGACGCTGTGTGTCAGTTGTCAACAGGAAGTGGAACGCCTCGCGCGCCGCAACCGGCCCGCTCGCCAGATCGAGTGGTAAGCCACGCCGCCTTCCCCTTCCCCATTGCCATTCCTTTACTCTAGGTTGAGGAGTCGCCGGTGTCGTCGCGCAACGTCTTTCCGTCCCAGCACCCGCTCGCCCGTCACAAACTGACGATCCTGCGCCGTACGGAGACCGAGCCAAAGAAGTTCCGGGAAGTCATCAGCGAACTGGCGATGATGCTCGCCTACGAGGCGACGTGCGATCTCCCGCTGCAGCCCGTTAGCGTACAGACGCCGCTGACCCACATGCAAGGGGCCGGCATGGCCGAGAAGGTGGGGCTTGTGCCCATCCTGCGCGCCGGGCTGGGCATGGTCGAAGGGGCTTGGCGGCTTCTGCCGCAGGCCGAAGTCTGGCATCTGGGCCTCTACCGCGACGAGCGCACGCTGCGCCCTGTGGAATATTACAACAAGCTGCCGGTCTCCCCCACCGTGCAGCTTTGTTTGATCCTCGACCCCATGCTGGCGACCGGCGGCTCGGCCATCGCCGCCGTGGATGTCCTCAAACGCTGGGGGGTGGCGCGCATCAAATTCGTCGGACTGATCGCTGCGCCTGAAGGCGTCACCGCCCTTCAATCACACCACCCCGACGTGGATATCCACATCGCCGCCGTCGACGAGCGGCTAACCACCAGCGCCGACCCTTTTCCGCCCGGCTTTATCTGGCCTGGGCTGGGCGACGCCGGCGACCGTCAGTTCGGCACCGGCTGACGACCTGCTCCACCCGCGGGGCCTGCCAGGTCGGGGCGGGCGATCAGATGCGCCTGTCCGTCGGCATGATAGCTGCTGCGCACCAGCGGGCCGCTCTCCACCCAGCGGAACCCGCGCCGCTTGCCTTCCTCTTGCAGACGTGCAAACTCGTCCGGCGTGTAATAGCGCTCGATCGGCAGATGGAAGCGGCTCGGCTGTAGGTATTGGCCGATGGTCATAATGTCCACATCATGGGCGCGCAGGTCGTCCATCACCTGCAAGATCTCGTCCCATGTCTCGCCCAGCCCTAGCATGATCCCCGATTTGGTCAGCGCCAGCGCGTCCATGGCCTTGGCCCGCTGCAAAAGCTCCATGCTGCGCAGATACTTAGCCTGCGGGCGCACCGTCCGGTAAAGTCGCGGCGCCGTCTCGGTGTTGTGGTTGAGGATCTCCGGCCGCGCCTCCATCACCACCTGCAGCGCCTGCCGGTCGCCGCGAAAATCCGGGATCAACACTTCGACCGTGCAGCCGGGTTGCAGCATCCGGATCCAACGAATGCTCTCGGCAAAGACCCACGCACCCCCGTCGGCCTGCTCGTCGCGGTTGACGCTGGTCAAGACCGCATGGTGCAGCCCCATCGCACGCACGCTCTCACCTATCCGGCGCGGCTCATCCGGGTCGAGCAGCCCTGGCCGCCCGGTCTTGATCTTACAGAAACCACAGCTGCGCGTACAGGTGTCGCCCATCAGCAAAAAGGTAGCCGTGCCGCGCCCCCAACACTCGCCGATATTGGGACACATGGCCTCTTCGCAGACCGTATGCAGATGCTTGCCGCGAAACAGCCCGCGCAGCTCCTGATATTTTGGGCTGTCTGCCGGGCGCACGCGCAGCCATTCAGGACGCCGCCCGCGCGTCAGCCCGTCCGCCGCCGGCGCGGGGTCCAGACGGATTGTGCCATGCTCGTTGAGGGTGATCGTTGCCTCAGCCATCACTTACTCCTGCATCCTAAGCTGCGCGGGCCTCCCCCGCAGCGCTTGACTGTCTACACCGCCATCCGCATTCAACCCTGCCTGCACCAAGATAGTCGCCGCGGCCAGCCCCAAATAGAGCCAGAGCAGCACGGTCATGTGCGGATAGGTCATGTTAAACCAGTAGTGGTCGAAAACGCCGCTGACCAAGGCCCCTAGCACCGCCCCGGCCAGCCCCAGCAAGATCGCTTCCAGGGCCGGTTCAAAACGCTGCTGCCAGCCCCGCGCCACCATGCCAAAGAACCCGGTCATCACCGCCACAAAAGTCGCCAGCCCAATCACCCCCATGTTCTCGGCGATGATCAGATAGAGCATACTCACGCCCAGATAGAGGTCAATATCGGGCACGCCGGTAAAGCCCACGCCAAAAAACGGATAGCGCCGGATCAAAATCAGGGCGTCCTTATATTCGCCAAAGCGCATCTGCGTCGCCAGGTCTTGGCCCGCAAACCCCTCCACCAAGCGCGCCACATACTCCTGCGTCTGGGGCAGCGCCAGGAGCAGCAGCGCGCCCACCAGCCCGACCCAGATCAGCCGCCGATATTTGAGCAGGCTGAGCAGCGCCAGAGCGCTCGCCAGCCCCAAGAGCGCCGACCGGCTGTAGGTGAGATAGAGCGCCAGCGCCGCCGTGCCAAACATGATGGCGGCCAGCGGGCGCGGCAGAATCGGCGCACGCGACACCACCTGCGGCGCCAGCAGCGCCGACACCAGGATCATCATCCCACCCAGCACATTGGGGTCCACTGCCGTGCCGATGGCGCGCATTGTGCCTGCCGGGTCATCCTCGATATAGCGCAGCGCGCCATAGCCCCCCGGATAGTCGAAGCGCGCCAGTCGATCCAGGATCGCCACCGTCCACGATTCCGGGATCAGATAGAAGCCCACGGCGATCAGCGCCGCGCCCCAGCCCGCCAGCATCAGCCAGCGCGTCACCCAGATCACCTCGGCCCGGCTGCGCACGGTGTTCACCACCACAAAGTAAAGGCTG
>JADLFO010000242.1 GCA_020845455.1 Caldilineaceae bacterium | reverse complement strand
GTTTGCCTATGCTGCGCGCTCAGCCTCTATATCCCATGATAGACGCCCCAGCTACACCCGATCTGGCCCATGAGGTTCAACTCTGGCACGCCGGCCACCGTGCCGTGGCGGGGGTAGACGAGGCCGGGCGCGGCGCGCTGGCCGGGCCGGTGGTGGCGGCCGCGGTCATCCTGCCCTGCCATGCGCTGCCGGCGGGGGTGTGGGCGGAGGTGCGCGACAGCAAACTGCTGCGCCCAGCGGTGCGGGTACGGCTGGCAGCGCAGGTCCAGGCTGAAGCCGCCGCCTGGGCGGTTGGGGTCGTGCCCGCGCCGCTCATCGATACGATCGGCATCGCCGCCGCCACGCGCCGCGCCATGGCCGATGCCATCGCCGCCCTGCATCCGGAGCCGGATGCGCTGCTGGTCGACTGGGTGCGTCTGCCGCTGGTCAATCTGCCGCAGCTTTGTGTCGCCAAGGCCGACAGCCGCATGGTCTCGGTGGCCGCTGCTTCGATCCTGGCTAAGGTGACGCGTGATCGCCTGCTGGCGGAGTTGGACGCTCGCTACCCGGACTATGGCTTTGCCCACCACAAGGGCTATGGCACACGGCAGCATCTGGCTGCACTGGCCGCGGTAGGCCCCTGCGCCGAACACCGCCACTCCTTTGCACCCGTGATGGCCGCGCCCCGGCTTTTTGACGGGGATGAGGCCCCGCCGCCATGAGCGCCGATGCGCGCCGGGCGCTGGGCTGCCGCGGCGAAGCGATGGCCGCCCAGGCGCTGGAAGCCGCGGGGCTGACGATCCTCGCCCGCAACTGGCGCTGTGCGACGGGGGAGATCGACCTCATCGCCCAGGAGCGCGCGCCCGACTACAGCCAAGGCGGGACGGTAGTCCCCTGGCTGGTGATCGTCGAGGTGCGCACACGCCGCGGGCAGACCTATGGCTCGGCGTTGGCCTCGGTGACGCCCGCCAAACAGGCGCGGCTGGCTGCGGTCGGCGCGGCCTATGTGCAGGCGGTGGAGTGGCGGGGGCCGTGGCGTATTGACGTGGTCGCCATTCAGATGGATGGGGCGGGGCGGCTCCAGGCCGTCGAGCATATCCGCCACGCTGTGACAGGGTAAACGGGACGGGGAGCCGCGCGAGGGATGAACCGCCAAGACAACCTGCCCGGTGCGCCTCGGCTGCCGCTGATCGTGCTGCTCGGCCCGACCGCGGTGGGCAAGACCGAGTTGAGCCTCCAGCTTGCCGAACGCTTTAATGGCGAGATCGTGGGCGCGGACAGCCGCCAGCTTTACCAGGGTATGGACATCGGCACGGCCAAGCCCACCCCGGATGAACTCGCGCGCGTGCCCCATCATCTGATCGACCTCTGCCCGCCGGACCGGAGCATCACGTTGGCCGAGTATCAACGGCTGGCCTATGCCGCCATCGACGCCATCCATACCCGCGGGCGTGTGCCTTTTTTGGTGGGCGGCACGGCGCTCTATCTGCGCGCCGTGGTCGCAGGGCTGCGCATCCCCGAAGCGCCGCCCGACCCGGCCCTGCGCGCCGAACTGGAGGCCGTGCTTGCGAACCAAGGCCGCGAGGAGCTTTTCCGCCGTCTGGCTGCGGTCGACCCGGCCACCGCTGCCGTGATCGACCGCAACAACCCGCGGCGGTTGCTGCGCGCTTTGGAAATCGTCCTGCTCACCGGCCGGTCTAAGGTGGAACTGGAGGGGGCCGACCCGCCCCCCTATGCGATCCTGCAGATCGGGCTGGAGCGGCCGCGGCCTGCGCTCTATGCGCGCATCGACAGCCGGGTGGTGGCGATGGTGCAGGCCGGCTGGGTGGGGGAGACGGCGCGGCTGTCGGCCGCAGGCTATGCGCCTACGCTGCCCGCCATGACGAGCCTGGGCTATCGCGAGATCGCGGCTTATCTTCTGGGAGAAATGGATTTGGAGGCGGCCATCGCCCGTATTCAGATCGAGACGCACCGCTTTGTGCGCCATCAATCGACCTGGTTCCGGCACATGCCCGGCATCACCTGGTTTGATCTGGAGACTCCCGGCGTCGAGGTTGCGATCTTCGGCGCGGCGGCCGATTTTTTGAGCAGTTTGGAACCGAGCAGCGGAGCCGGCAGATGCGATTAGCCAACAAGGTAGCGTTGATCACGGGCGGCGGCGCAGGCATTGGCCGCGCCACGGCGCTGCGTTTTGCCCAAGAGGGCGCGCAGGTAGTGGTGGTGGATATCGACGATGCGGGGGGAGAGGGGACGGTCGAGGCCGTGCGCCGGCAGGGCGGCCATGCCCTCTATGTCCATGCCGATGTGGCGCGTGCTGCCAGCTGTGCGGCCATGGTGGAGGCGGCGGAGCGGGCCTTTGGCAAGCTCAATGTGCTGTTTAACAACGCCGGCATCATGCACAGCCAGGACGACGACGCGGTCAACACCGACGAAGCCGTCTGGGACCTGACCATGGCGGTCAATCTCAAGGGGGTCTATCTGGGCTGCAAATATGGAATTCCGGCGCTGCGCCGCGCCGGGGGTGGGAGCATCATCAACACGGCGTCGTTTGTGGCGCTGGTGGGGGCCGCCACGCCGCAGCTTGCCTATACTGCCAGCAAGGGTGGCGTGCTGGCGCTGACGCGTGAATTGGCCGTCGTCCATGCGCGCGAAAACATCCGTGTCAATGCGCTCTGCCCCGGCCCGCTGCGCACCGAACTGCTGATGCGTTTTCTCGACAGCGAGGCCAAGCGGCAGCGCCGTCTGGTGCATATCCCGATGGGGCGTTTTGGCGAAGCGGACGAGATCGCGCAGGCAGCGCTCTATCTGGCCTCGGATGAATCGTCGTATGTAACCGGCACGGAGTTTATGGTAGATGGCGGCCTCACCGCCGCCTATGTCACGCCGGAGTAGGGTTCACGCCAAGTAGACGCGCCAATTGCACCATGGGGCATGCAGGCATTGTGCGTCCTGCGCCGCCGGGGGTCAATCTTCCGGCCTCAGCGCCAGGCCGTAAACGACCTGGCTAAAGGGCGAGTAGACGCTCAACATTTTGGAACCGAGGCCGGTCAATCCCCTGGGATGATCAACTCCTGCCCTTCGTAGATGGCGTCGGGGTTGTTGATCTCGTTGGCGGCGAGGATTTCCTCGACCGTCACGCCATAGTCCAGCGCAATGCCCATGAGGCTTTCTCCCGACTTCACCACATGGATGTTGCCGCGCGCGGCCGCGGCTTGCCGGGCGGTGACGCCGGGGATGATCAACTCTTGGCCGACGCGCAGCATGTTGGGGTTGCTGATGTTGTTGACCGAGGCCAGTTCGTCGGCGGAAACACCGTAGATGTCGGCGATGTCGAACAGCCCTTGACCCGCCTGGACGACATGGATGACGCTGGCAGGCGTGCCTTCGGCGGCAGTTTCTGCCGTTTCCTCGCCGGCCGCGCCAGGTTCAGGCTGCGCCCCAGGGATGATGATCGTGGAGCCGACGACCAGGTTGTCGGAGTTAAGCAGGTTGTTCGCTTCGATGATCTGGATCGTGTCCACGCCAAAATTCAGGGCGATGGCGGAGAGCGTGTCGCCCGGCTGGATGGTGTAGCGCACCGGGCCGGGCGTGGGTGTAGGCATGCCTTCGACGGTCATCCCTTCTACAAAGGGAACGTAGATGGGCTGGCCGACAAAAAGCGCGTCGCTGCTCAGGTTATTCAACTCGCGCAGCGTGTCGACGTCGGCGCCAAAACGCAGGGCAATGGAGCCGAGCGTGTCGCCGTCACGCACTACATATTGAAAGGTCTCGTCGCTCCCTGGGGTAGGGGTGACTGTCAGCGCCAGGGTAGGCGTCAGGATGGGGGCCGCACCTGTCTGCGGTGTGGCGCTGCTGACCTGGGGTTCGTTGGAGGGCGTCGCCGTGGTAGGCTCCGCCGCGGGCGCGGACAGCGTTGCGGTGGGCGGCGGCGTAGGGCGTTCGCGGGTACACGCAACCAGCAGAAGGGCGGTCAGCGCCAGGGCCAACCAGCGGACAGTGGCATGCACGAAGGTCCTCCCAACGTTCTCCCAATGAGCATAGACGGATGAGTACGGACGGATGAGAATGGACGGATGAAGCCTGCCCGCATGATAGCACAACAATTTGCGGCCCGCAAGCAACCTATCGCAAAAATTGGTAGGCTGCTGTGGCTGCCAAGACGGCGAAGATCAGCTGCCCGATGTTGAGCGGCGACAGCCCAAAGAGCAGCCCGGCGGCGCCGCCGACCAGGATGCCCAGGATAATACCGGCCAGCGCAAAATAGGGCAGTTGGCGTCCGCGGCGGCGGCCCACGGCGGCGCGGACGATCTGCCCCAGCACACTGCCGGCGGCTGTGCCCACCATAAAGGCCAAGATCAACCCCCAGAAGCCGAACATGCCAAAGACCAGGGTGGCCAGCGGCGAGGCCAGCGCCGTCACCACCAGCGCCACGCCGAAGGCGATCAGATTATCCAGCGGCAGCGCGTTGAAGTAGCTGGACTGCACCCCGCGGATGCACTCTTTGCAGCGGTAGCCCACGTCCGTCAACACGGCGCATTTGAGGCAGATCGGTTTGCCACAGCGGTTACAGCGCAGCAGCGTCTCCACGCCGGGGTGATTGGCGCAATAGAGGGGTTGAGGCTGCCCGTCGCCGGTTTCCATCTGAGCAGGCGGGGTGGCAGGGGCTACAGTCCCCGCGGGGGCTGGGTTTGCATCGGTCATGCGTTGTTTTCCTTGGCATCCGGCCAACGTAGTTTGTCCATCAACGCCTGGTAAAAATAGCTGCGGTCGCGCAGCCGAATAAACTGGGCCAGGTGCGGGCTGCCGGTCACCATCACCGTGTCGCCGTTACGCACTTCCACCACGAACTGGCCGTCTACCGTGAGCATGGCTTCATGGTCGGTGTAGGCCTGCAGGCGGATTTCCGTCCCCTCGGCCAGCACCACGCCCCGATCCATGCTGAGGTGGGGGGCGATGGGGATCACCAGGATATTGCGCAGTTCGGGCGGCAAGATCGGGCCATCCACCGCCAGAGCATAGCCGGTGCTGCCCGTGGCCGTGCTCACAATTAAACCATCACAGGTGTATGTGGTCAGGTAGCCGCCATCCAGTTGGGCGCTGATCCGCACGACGCGCGCCAGCCCGCCGCGGCTCAACACCACGTCGTTGAGCGCGTCGTACTCACAGATGCAGACCGGTTCCCGCTCTGGGTTTTTGTCGGGGCGATAGACGCGGGCGCGCACCATCAGGCGTTTTTCGAGCCAATAGTCGCCCTGCAACATCCGGCGCAAGGGGCGCTGCCAATCTTCGGGCTGAATCTCGGCTAAAAAGCCCAGCCGTCCCATTTTGACGCCCAACATCGGGACCTGATAGCGCGCGCCCAGGCGCGCCGCGCGCAGCAGCGTGCCATCGCCGCCCAGCGTGATCAACAGGTCGACGTTGGGCAGATGCTCCATCACCGCTTCGCTCTCCCACGCCGACTCATACCAGATTTCATTGACATCCTGGTCGCGTAGGAAGCCGCCGATCTGGGTGGCAAGCTCCTGCGATTCGGGCTTTTTCGGGTGGTAGAGGATGCCGATAAAGCGAAAGTGCTGGGTCTGTACAG
>JADLFO010000241.1 GCA_020845455.1 Caldilineaceae bacterium | reverse complement strand
GCGTCGGCTACCTGGGCCATCCGCCCATGGACGAGGCCTTCCAGCCCGACCCCGGCGAAACTCATGTGAAGACCCACTGCTTCACTACCTGGGCCGATGCGGCCCATTTCGTCACCGGCGGCGCGGTGAAACTGCCTGCCAATGCGACGCAGAAAGACTACGAGCAGGCCACCTTGGAATATTCAAGCAAAGTCTATCAAGAGCAGTTGAAGGCGCAGCAGTAGCAACGTCTCCGAGACCGTGACCTCGACCCTGATTATGAGCCATCCCGGACTTTGCATCGCCCTCGCAGTCAGGCTGTAGCGGGAGCCGGGGAGTTTCAGCGCATCCCCGCGTACGGACACGGTATACCGTGTCCGTACGCGGGGATGCGTACGCAGCGGTGGCTAGAGTCAGGGGCTACCCCTGCCTGGCCCAAAGTCCGGGATGACGCATATTTTCGTGTCGAGTCGGGGAATGATCCTGCGGTTTAGGGCTGTACGGCGGTCCCTTCTTTGGCGATGTCGATCATGGGCGTGACGCCGGGACCGGGTAGGACCACAGTCGGCGTAGTGCCTTCGGGCGTAAAGATGATCTTGTCGCTGGCAGAGAGCGCGCTGGCGTTGGTCTGCGCAATCTGGAGTTGGAGCAGCCCAGGGCTGGAGGCCAGGATTTCGGCCAGCGCCATCTGTACGGCGACCTCGGCCTTGGCGCGTTCGGCGGCGGCCAGGGCCAACGCGCTTTCGATCTCTAGGTCACGTTGGGCGGCCAAGAGGGCATTGTCCTTCTCGGCCACGATGATCGCCTGTTCGGCCTCGACGCGCGCCAGTTCGTTGGCGCGCTCGGCTTCGATCACGGCGCGCTGCGCCACGATCTTTTCCTCCTCAAGTTCCGCCAGCGTCTTCTGCTGACGAGACTCTTCCTGGATGCGGCTCTGGGCGACGCGGATTTCACCCTCTTGGCGGGCTTGCTCGGCCGCGGCCTCGGCTTGGGCCTTGAGTTTGTCCTGCGCCGCCTTTTCAGTCTGCAGCCGGCTTTGGACGATTTCGTCGAGGCGGGCCTGGACTTCGGGCGAGAGGATCACTTCGGGGACGGCCACGTTCTCGACGGTGAGACCATAGTTTTCGGCGAGCTTGTTGAGTTCGTCGTCAATGCATTCGCGCAGTTCGTCGCGGCCTGTGCCGATGACGGCGTCGTCAAAGCCGCGGTTGCCGACGCAGACCTTCATGGCCTGGCGGGCGCGGTCTTCGATGCGCAGGCGCGCGGCGTCGTCGTTTTGATAGAGGGCGCTGTATTCGCCCCACAGGCTGTGAAGCAGGTCGCTCTGTTCGAGGCGCGGGCGGAAGATGTCGCCCGTGACGACCAGGCCGATGCGCTGTTTGTCGCGCGTGATCAGTTCGGCATCAGACACGCTAAAGGCGACGGCCTGGCTGGAGACGCGGCGCATCTCGACGAACAGGCCGACGTCGCTGTAGATACCCGGGCCGACCACGTTCTTGATGCGCCCGCTGATAAACTGGACGCCGACTTCGTCTTCGTCGACGCGTTCGAAGAAATAGAAGAAGTTGCTGGCGAAGCTAAACACCACGAGCAGCAGCACGAAGACACTCAGACCGGTGATGACGGCGCGGGTGGGGATGTTCAGACGGCGAGGACTCTGCATAGACCAAGGCCTTTCTAGTGAAGACAACGGTAAAGCCGGCGAGCATTGTACCAGGCTATGGGGCGAACAAAAACCGCGAACAGAGCGCGTGGCATGCCGGATGGACGGCGCATGCGTGGGTAGTGCATTTGGGGGCAATGTGCCGCCGCGCGTACAATACGAAGGACGCAGCGCCGGAGTTGCGCGATCCATTACGCCGGCGATCATAGAGATGGGCGAGGCAATGACGACGATTCGGCTGCCGGGATTGGTGGATGCCCATGTGCATCTGCGTGAACCGGGATACGAGTACAAGGAAGATTTCTATTCGGGGACGGCGGCGGCGCTGGCGGGCGGCGTGGTGACGGTGTTGGATATGCCCAACACGGCGCCCCCTACAGGCACGCCCGAACTGCTGGCGGATAAGGCGCGGCGCGCGGCCGGCAAGGCGGTGTGCGATGTGGGGCTGTTTGTGGGGGCGACGACCAGCTATCTGGACGCGTATCTGCCGGTGGCGGAGCGCGCCTGTGGGCTGAAGATCTATGTCAGCGATACGTTTGGCAGCCTGCGCATTGAGTCGTTGAGCCTGATGCAGCGGTTTTTCCGGACTTGGGCGGAGCGGGCGGAGGGGATTGGGTTTCGCACGCGCGGGGCTGCGGCGGGGCTGGGGCCAATTGCGGTGCATGCCGAGGAGTTGATGCTGCCGGTCTGTCTGGCGCTGAGCAAGCTGTATGATGTGCCGCTGCATGTGGTGCATGTGACGCGGCGCAGTGAGATCGAGTTGATCCGCGCTGCCAAGGAGCGCGGCTGGCCGGTGACGTGTGAGGCGACGCCCCACCATCTGTTTCTGTCGAGCGAGGACGCAGCGCGGCTGGGGCCATTGGGCGATATGCGCCCGCGGCTGGCCTCGCCCGACGACGTGGCGGCGCTGTGGGAAAACCTGGCGACGATTGACCTGTTCGCCACCGACCACGCGCCGCATACGCCGGCAGAGAAGGGGGTCACGGGGCCGGCGGCGCAGCCTCCGCCCGGCGTGCCGGGGGTAGAGACGATGCTGCCGCTGCTGTTGACGGCGGTGCATGCGGGCCGTTTGACCCTGGACGATGTGATCGAGCGCTGCGCCCATGCCCCGCGGCGCATCTACGGGCTGCCGGAGCCGCCGGAGTGCTATGTCGAGGTCGACGTCGACGCGGTCTACCGGCTGGAGAATGGGCAGATGAAGACGCGCTGCGGGTGGACGCCCTTTGCGGGCCAAGAGGTGCGGGGGCGTGTGACGCGCGTGGCGCTGCGCGGGCAAGAGGTAGTTGCCCATGGCGAGGTGACGGCCTTGCCGGGGACGGGCAGGGTGTTGTTCCACCCTGAGCAAGCGAGGTGACTCAAGCCGGCGGATTTCGGTCCGCCGGCTTTTTTGTGGGGTGAGTTTCGCAGGCGCGAAGCTCCAAACAGCATACAGGGACTGTGTTCAGATGAGGCGCTGCGGCGCGTAGGAGGGGTACGATCCATGGCTATGAAACAGGTCGGAAATCTTCCGGCGGACTATGCCAACAACGGCTTTTACGGGCAGGATATTCTCAGCGTGAACCAGTTTGACAAGGGCAAGCTGGACTATATCTTCCGAGTGGCGCATGAGATGCGCGTGCTGGTGGAGCGCTTTGGCAGCGCGGATCTGCTGCAAGGCAAGATTCTGGCGAATCTATTTTACGAGCCGAGCACCCGCACCAGTTCCAGCTTTATGGCTTCGATGCTGCGCTTGGGGGGACAGGTGATCCCGATCAACAACGTGCAGTATAGCTCGGTGACCAAGGGCGAGAGTTTGCCGGACACGATCCGCACGCTGGAGAGCTATGCGGATGTGATTGTGCTGCGCCACCCGGAGATGGGCGCAGCGGCGACGGCGGCGCGCTATGCGCAGAAACCGCTGATCAATGCGGGGGACGGGGTGGGCGAGCATCCGACCCAGGCGCTGCTCGACTTGTTTACGATTGTGGAGGACTTGGGCAAGGTGGACACGCTGAAGATCGCGATGGTGGGCGATCTGAAATATGGGCGCACGGTACACAGCCTGACCAAGCTGCTGGTCAACTATGATGTCGAGTTTGTGTTTGTCAGCCCGGATATTTTGGCGATGCCGGAGGATGTGCTGGAGGTGGTGCGCGAGCGAGGGCACAAGTTCCGAGTGACACAGGATGTACATGAGGTCATCGGCGATGTGGACGTGCTCTATGTGACGCGCGTGCAGAAGGAGCGCTTCTCCGATATGGCGCAGTATGACCGGGTGCGTGACCAATATGTGGTGGACGAGGCGCTGATGGCGAAGGCGAAACGTGAGATGATCGTGATGCACCCGCTGCCGCGTGTCAACGAGATCAGCTATGCGGTCGACGAAGACCCGCGCGCGGCATACTTCCGCCAGATGCGCAACGGGATGTATATCCGCATGGCGCTGCTGGCCGCGGTGTTGGGGAAGGCGTAAGAGCAGCGATGCAACCTGGACGGCGGGCGATCTGGCGTGCGGCGTTAGCGTGTCTGGCGGGCTGTTGGTTGGCCACGCTGCTTTACGCGCCGGTCTATGCGCTGACCGCAGCCAACACGGACGACGAGATCGTCTATCTAGACCCTGGGGGGGCGATCCGGGTCGTGGACCCGCGCCCTTCCAGCACGCAGCTTACGGTGCAGTGGGCCAGCCCAGAGGGCGGCTGGACGGCGCTGGCGCTGGGTGATTTCAACGCCGACGGCGACCTGGAGATTGCCGCGCTCCGGCCTGAGGGGGACGGGGGGCGGCTGGCGATCTTCGACCCAGTGGTTATTGACGTGCCGGCGGGGCACGACAAATATATGGCTGGGGTGGCGTGGGATCTGCTGTACAGCCTGTCGCTGGCAGAGCGGCCTGGGGCCTTGGTCAGTGGGAACTTTGACCCGGCGCGGCCTGGGGCTGAACTGCTGTACAGCGAGGTCCCGCCGGAGGAACAGATCCGGGAAGGCGCACCGATCCGCGTGACGGTGGTGCGCGGGACAGGCGCGGCGCCCGATGGCCGGAACTGGGAGACGATGGCGAGCTATGCGTCGGCGTTCAACTGGACGTGGGCGGCGAGCGGCAACGCGGATGGCGATGGGGCCGACGAGGTGGCGCTGATCGACCGGACTGCCGGAAACCTGGCGCTCTTGCGCGTGACGAACACGCTGGCGCCGTTCTTCAGCAACCGGAATGTGGGGTTGGCTTGGCAGCAGGCGGCGCTTGGGCAGTTTGTGGCGGGCGGCCCGACGGAATTGGTCGCGATACGGGACGCGGCGCTGCCCGCCAATTCGTTTTGGGTCTTTCGCTACGAAAACAACACCATGGTCGACCTGCGCGGCGAGGCTTTTTTGCCCAGCCCCACTGCGCTCTTTTTAGCCGACCTGGGCGGGACCGGCAGCGAGGCGGCGATGATGCTGCGCAGCGTGCGCCAGGAAGTCAGGGGGCGGCCGCGCCTGATCATCCGCGACAACGCCAACAGTACGACGGGGATGCGCGATGCGCTCTTGGACGGCGACAACGGCTACCAGGGGGGCGCGGGCGGCGATATCGACGGCGATGGCCGCGACGAGATCGTGCTGGTGCGCGACAGCCGCATTCGCATCTATACCGAGCCGGAAAAATCGGCGCGCTTTGAGGAGATTCTGACGCCGACCGACGCGCGCACGGTTCGGGCGGGCAATCTGGACGCTAACGGATTGGCCGGTCAATCGAGGCTGGGGGCCAGCTTGGAGCGAGTGGCGGCGACCTTGCGCGTCGGCGACGATAACGACTCGGTGAGTCTACAGGTTTCCGATATTACGAATGCGGAGGGGCTGGCGGTGAATGTGCGCGTGGAGAGAGAAAGCCAGTGGGTGAGCGTGACGCCGTCGAGCGGGCAGACGCCGCTGACGCTGACGGTAACGCTCGACAGTTCGGGCTTGAACCCCGGCGTCTACCAAAACCGCATTCTGGTGGACGCCGAGCGAAGCGGCGTGGCCGATGACCCGTTGGCGATCCCGGTCGTGCTGACGGTGGAGTCGGGCGTGACGATCCAGCCGAAGCAGTTGGCCTTTGTGACCTACCCGTGTGACGCAGCGCCGGCGGTGCAGAGTGAAGTCCTGCGCCTCACCTCCTCGGACAAGCTGGCTGTGTCCTATACAGCGACCGTTGAAGGGGGGCCGGGTTGGATCACAGTCACTCCCAATAGCGGCGATCTTCCCGACGATGATCAGTTGACGGTAAGAGTAGCCGCCGACCGCCCACGCGAGTCATTAACCGTCAATCTGGTGTTGACGCTGACCTTGCCCGGTGTGCCAGAGGTCAAGCAGCGCGTGCCGGTGGCGCTGGTCTGCGCGAGCGCACGGCTCTTCCTGCCCTCGGTGATGACAGGCACGCCGTAGCCGATCAGGGCGCGGTTATCTCCACTGCGCCGAGGCGGAAGGCAGGCGCGGCGGGTGACGGCGGAGCGGCGGGCAGTGGCGTCAGGTCGGCCTGCCGGTAGACTAACAGGTCGAGCGCATAGGGGCCGGGCGCGGTAGACCCGGGGACGGGCAGGGCTAGGCTCTGAGCGCTCGGCTTTGCCCCGGTCACGTCGAGCAAGGGCGCGTCGGCCTGGGCGACGAGCGTGCCGTCCTGGGCATAGAGGCGCAGGCTGGTAGCGAGCGGGCCGGCGGCGTTGTCGCCGATTTTATCCCAGACGGTCGCGATGTAGAGATAGCGGCCTGCGGTCACAGCGGCGGGGGCCTGGGCGGAGCGCAGATGTATGCTGCCGCCGAATGTGGCGCTGCCGGTGATTGGTCCCAAGTCAGGCCGCGGGCCGTCGAGCGGATAGCCT
>JADLFO010000240.1 GCA_020845455.1 Caldilineaceae bacterium | reverse complement strand
CGGCCATGTCAACCATCGAACGGGTTACAACACCCTACAGCTATTCCTCTGCGGTGCGCGCCGGGGACTATGTTTTTCTTGGGCTGCACCGTGGATTTGGCGAAAATTTCTCCGAGCAGATCAAAGGCGCACTCGACGGTATAGAAGCAACGCTGGGCCAACTGGATTTGACCCTGGCAAACCTGGTCAAAGTCAATGTCTGGCTCAAGCACATCGGCGACCTGCCGGAGATGGAAAAGTACTTTGACCAACGTTTTGCGAAGGATCAATTTCCCGCGCGCATGACCTCGACTACAGAATTTATCGACGCCGATTGTCTTCTCATGATCGAGGGCGTAGCCTATACCAAGTAATTCAGCAAGTAATTCTCATCTCTCTCATCTTTTCGTTCTTTCTTTCTCTTTTTCTGGACTTCGCGTTCTTGGCGCACTTTGCGGTTAGCTCTCTGGACTCTTCTATGGACTTGATCCTGATCGTCAACTTGCTCGCTTCGGGCATCCGCTATGGCACGGCCATCCTCTTTGCCTCGATCGGCGAGATCTTTGCCGAGCGCGCCGGGGTGCTCAACCTGGGCGTCGAAGGCATGATGCTGATGGGCGCGATGACCGCCTATGGCACGGCCCACGCCACCGGCAACCCTTGGCTGGGGCTGGCGGCCGCGGCGGGCGTGGGCGGGCTGCTGGCGCTGCTCCATGCCTTTGTCACCGTCACCCTGCACGCCGACCAGGTGGTCAGCGGGCTGGCGCTGACCTTTGTGGGCACAGGGTTGAGCGCCGTCCTGGGCGCGCCGCTGGTCGAAGTCAAACAGGCCCCGCGCCTGCCCGCCTTCCCCATCCCCTTTTTGGCCGACCTGCCCATCCTGGGGCCGATCTTCTTTCAACATAATGTGATCATCTACCTGGGCTTTCTGCTCATCCCGGTCGCCTGGTTCTATATCTACCGCACGCGCCCCGGGTTAGAGCTGCGCGCCATCGGCGAATACCCGGCGGCGGCGGATGTGCAGGGCATCGACGTCTTTACCCAACGCTATGCCTATGTCATTCTCGGCGGCATGTTGGCAGGCATCGGCGGCGCGGCGCTCAGCCTGGCGATCAGCCCGCTCTGGATCGAAGGTATGACCGCGGGCCAGGGCTGGATCGCCGTGGGGCTGGTGATCTTTGCCGGGTGGGACCCGGTGAAGGCCGCGGTGGGTTCCTATCTTTTTGGCGCGATCCGCCGTCTGCCGCTGGACCTACAAAACCTGGCGATCTTTCTGCAAAACCCGGCCTGGGGCTACTTCACCAATATGCTGCCCTATCTGTTTACCATTGTCGTCTTGGTGATCGGTTCGCGCGAAGCCATGCGCCGCCGCGTCGGCGCGCCGGCGGCATTGGGGCTGCCCTATGTACGCGAGGAGCGCGGGGCCTAGCCCGCGATACGCCCATGCTGCCGCAATCGCACGTTGCCTATACCTGGCTCACCCTCAGCCTGGCTCAAGACACGCTCCAGGTCGCACCGGATGCCGACTACCGGCTGGTCGCCGCCGCGGCCATGGGGTCGGACCTGATCGACAAGCCGCTGGCCTGGGCCTATTTCTATCGCAAACACCGCGCCGCCGTCCTCTTCGCCCACACGCTGCTGGCCTATCTCGCCGTCGCCGCGTGGACCGTCCGGCGTTTTCCGCGCGGCTGGGTCTATGGCGCGGCCTTTCTCGGCCATGCCCTGCTCGACCGCATCTGGTTCTACCCCGACACCTTCTATTGGCCCTGGCGCGGGCTGCGCTTTCATGTCTGGCGCAAACAAGGCTCCGAGCAGGAAGAGATGGGCCGCGCCTACTGGCACGCCTTCACACGCCGGCCCGAACTGTGGGGCTGGGAGCTGGGCGGGCTGCTGGCGCTGGCCTGGGTCATCTGGCGTCACCGGCTCTACCGGCCGCGGCGGCTGGCCCGCTTTTTGCTGACGGGCCGTCCGCCGCGTTGACCTGCCGCAAGCCGCGCCGGGCCGTCTCGTGACCCCTGTGCCTTCCCCGTCTCCACCCGCCCGTGGCCGCCGCGCGCTGCTCAACGCCGGCGCGTTGACCGGCTCCAACCTCTGGCGCATCGCCGTCAGCTTTCTGCTGCAGATCTTGGTTGCCCGCCGGCTGGGGTTGGAGGCCCTCGGCCACTATACGCTGCTCATGGCTGTGCTCAACATCGGCCAGGTATTGAGCGAAATAGGGCTGCCGCTGCTCTTGGTGCGCGACCTAGCGCGGCGGCCCGACCTGCGCCGCGCTAGGCTGCGCCAGGCCCTGCTCGCCCAGGGAGGGGCGGCGCTGATCGCCGCGGCAGGGCTGGTCGCGCTGACCTCGCTGCTGCCCGCAGGCTCGCCTCTGCGCCCGGCGCTGTGGTGGATCGCGGCCTCTTGGCCGCCGTATGCCGCCCTGTCGGCCTGCGAGACGCTCTTTCAAGCGGCAGAACGCATGGAGTTGGTGCTGGGCGTCGAGGCCACGATCAACCTGTTCACCGTGCTGGCGAGCATCGGCGTGCTTTGGCAGCAAGGTACGGTCGTGCATCTGGCCGCAGTGGTGGCGTTGGCCCAGGTTGTCTCGGTCGTGCCGGCCGGGTGGCTGGTGATGCGCGCGCGCCTCTTGGCCGCGCCCCAGGTACAGCCCACCACGGGTGCGCTGGAGCTGGCACGCCAGGCGCTGCCCTTCTTCGGGCTGGCGCTGGCCGATGTCCTGCTCCAGCGGCTCGATATTGTGCTGGTCGGGCTGGTGGGCGGCGCGACCGCTGCCGGGCTGTACAGCGCGGCCTACAACCTGGTACGCGTGGGGATAAAGATCATCCAAAGCGTCTGGCGTGCGCTCTATCCCACGCTCAGCCGGCTGTCTGCACAGGCCCCGGCGCGCTATCGCCAATGGATCGGTCTGAGCCTGCGCTATGGGCTGCTCGTCTGTGTGGGGGCGGCGGCGGTGGGCACAGCTCTGGCCGCGCCGCTGCTGACGCTGCTCTATGGCGCGGATTTCCCCGGCAGCGCGCCGGTGCTGCGCATCCTGCTCTGGGTCATGCCGCTCTTTTTTGTCGAAAGCGCGCTCATCACCCATTTTCTGGTGCAGCAGCGCCCGCACGCCGCGCTGCGCCTGACCGCCGCGCATGTGACGGCGATGGCGCTGCTGCTCCCCCCCGGCGTCTGGCTGGGCGGGGCGGTCGGGGCGGCCTGGGCGGCGCTGATCGCCCAGACAGCGGGTGTGCTGATCGGGCTGCTGCTGCGCCCCAAGCGGCGGTCTACAACGCGCGGGGACGCATAACGCCGCGGATTTGCGCGCACCGATCGGCTTCAGTATAATTGGCGATTGTGGCTGCGAGCCAGGAGCCGTCTGCCAGGAGGGGTCAGACACTGCGAGCCACCGCAGATTCCAGCGTTTATGTCCTTGACACAACCACCGCGCCCATCTACAACCAGCCTCCCTGCATCAGCCGTCTCTCGTCCCCAGCCACCGGCGCCGCGTTATCGGGTCCTGATGATCGCGCCGACCAGCTTCTTCGCCGATTACGGCTGCCATGTGCGTATTCTGGAAGAGGCGCGCATCCTGCAGAAGCTGGGCCACCAAGTCACCATCGCCACCTATCACAACGGCAATGATGTGCCGGGGCTAGATATCCGGCGCACGCTGCCCGTCCCTTGGCGCGGCGATTATGAGGTCGGCTCCAGCCGCCACAAGATCGGGCTGGATGCGCTGTTGGGGGTGAAGACTCTCGGCCTGTTGGCGCGGCAGCGCTTCGACGTCATCCATGCCCATCTGCACGAGGGCGCGCTGATCGGGCTGGCCTTGGGCAAGCTGTTCCGCATCCCGGTGGTCTTCGATTTTCAGGGCAGCTTAACCGAAGAGATGATCGACCATCACTTTCTGCGTCGCGAGAGCCTCTTTTATCCGCCGCTGCGCCGGCTGGAACGGTGGATCGACCGCACGCCGCCCGTCGTCTTTACCAGTTCCGCCCACGCCGAACGCATCTTGGTCGAGCAGTTTGGCTGTCCGCCGGCGCATGTGCGTGTCCTACCCGACTGCGTCAACGGCGACAGCTTCCGCCCTGCATCCAGCTATGCGCCGCAAGAACTGGCCGCGCTGCGCGCCCAACTGGGCATTGCGGAGGGGCGCAGGCTGATTGTCTATCTGGGGCTGCTGGCCGAATATCAGGGCACCGGGCTGTTGCTCCAGGCCATGCAGCGTATCTTGGCCCGTCACCCCGACGTATCCCTGTTGCTTATGGGTTTCCCAGGGGTCCAGTTCTATGCCGGCCAGGCCCAGGCGCTGGGCATCCAGCATGCCGTCGTCTTGACCGGGCGCGTACCCTATCAAGAGGCGCCGCGCTATTTGGCATTGGGGGATGTGGCCGTCGCGCCCAAGCTGAGCCTGACCGAAGGCGCGGGCAAATTGTTGAACTATATGGCGGTGGCGCTGCCCACCGTGGCCTTTGACACGCCTGTGGCGCGTGAATATTTGGGCCTCGACGGGCTGCTGGCGGTGCGCGGCGACGTGGACAGCCTGGCGCAGCAGTTGATCGCGGCCCTGTTCCCACCTGCCGCGGGCGCACAGGCCGGGCGTGAGCTAGGGATGCGTCTGCGCCGGCGCGCGCTCCAACACTTTGGCTGGGACCAGGCTGGGCAGACCATTGTCGAGGCCTATCGGGGATTGCCGGCACATGCCGCCGGACGTTCACTGTCCACGTCCATGCCCGCGCCGCGTTGAGGCGCCGCTGCGCCCCGCGCCAGGCTCACGCCAGGTCTTGGGAGGTAAAGAGCATGCCATTACGTTCCTCTCATTGGTTCATCCCTCCATTGCACGCCACCCGCCGCCGCGCTCGGCCTTGGCTGGTGGGTCTCTGGGTATTGGCGTTGATCGCCGCGCAGCTGGGCGCGGGCGCGCCCATTGCGCACGCCGAAGCGACCGCCGTCCAGCGCGGGGCCTACACCGAATACGCCGTGCCCAACGGCCCGCGCAACCTGGCCGTCGAAGCGCCGGGTGTCATCTGGTTTACGGCATCCGACATCGACCCTAACGGCGTCCTCGGCGAAGGCATCGTCGGCGCGGTTGTGCGCGTCTCGCCGCCCGGCGACCCAGTAGTGCGCTATCGCGTGGACTCCTTTGGCATGGGAAAAGGCACTGAGCCTTATGACTTGGATGTGCGCGCCGGGGCCGTCTGGTTCACGCTGCGCGGCACGGGCCAGATCGGGCGCATCGACATCGCCACGCGCACGGTCCAGGTCTACCCCATCCCGACGCCCGACAGCCGGCCTACCGGCATCGACGTCGCCGCCGATGGACAAGTCTGGTTTGCCGAAAGTACCGGTGCGCTTGGCAAGTTCGACCCGGCGAGCGGGGACTTTACCCGCTATGCCTTTCCGGCAGGGCTGTTCAACGCGCCCTATGTCGAACAACTGCGCATCCAGAACACGCGCAACATCTGGTTTACGCTGCCCGAAAGCAACGCGGTGGGCAATTTCAACCCGGTCACCGGCCAATTCTTTGTCGTGCCCACGGGCGAACAGGCCCCCACCGGGCTGGCGCTCGACGAAGTAGGCCGGCCCTGGGTCACGGCCAGGGGCAGCGGCGCGGTCGGGCGCTATGCGCCGGGCACAGTGAGCCAATGGGCCTGGTTCAGCGCCGGCGCGCCCGACAGCGCACCCACCGGTATCGCTACCTTCAACACGCCGGAAGGGCGCGAGGTCTGGTTTGCCGAAAGCAACTTGGCGGCGGTGGGCCGTCTGGTGACGGCCGGTTTCCGCCTCGACCGGAGCGAGACCCTGCCGCTGGCGATCGACGAGCCGGGCTGGCCCTGGGGGGTCGTGGTGGACGGCGAACAGCATATCTGGATCGCCGACCTGGAGCGCAACGTCATCTATGAAACCGTGGCGCCAATCCCGCGTTACTTCCCCGTGATTGGCAAGTCATCAAGTTCATAGCTCATAGTTCATAGCTCATAGCTGTTGATTGCAGATACGCCGGGCAACTATGGGCATAGATTTGGGCCAATATCCGGTGTAAGCAGGACAAACAGGTTGAGGATACAGGCATTCTAATTCGGTATGGTTCGTGTAAAGCGTTCGTCTGGGAAAACTTACCTATGATCAAAACGTCTCAATTGCGGTTGCGTTACCTGCATGGCCTGGCGCTCGCCGTCCTGGTCGCTTTGCTGGCCCTTCCGGCAGCAGCCACGGCGGCCCCAGCGCAGAGCAAGGGCTTCGTCCCCTTCACGGCGAAGAACGGCTGTCTGGACCAGCGCACGCCGAGCGTCTTCGGCATGCAGGTCTATTCGCCGATGAACAAGAATTCGCCCTACTTCCCCTATTTCCAGAACAGCGGCGCGTCTTGGGTGCGCGTGCCCATCTACTGGTCGACGGTCCAGCCCGGCAACGCCAATCAGTATAACTGGGGGCCAATTGACGCGTTGTTGAATGTATACAACACTGGCTGCGCCAATGTGATCGCCACGATCGACATGGCCCCGGCCTGGGCGCAGGCCATCGACGGCTCGCCGCGCGGCCCGATCAAACAGGCGCAGATGGGCAACTTCGTCAAGTTTGTGCAGACGCTGGTCGAGCGCTATGACGGCGACGGCAACGCCGATTCGCCCATCGGCATCGTCGTCAACCACTGGGAGTTTTATAACGAACCGGACTTCGGCGCGAACCCCGGAGAAGGCAACGGCTGGGGCAACTACGGCAGCCAATATGCCGCCATGCTCAAGGCCGTCTATCAACCCGTCCATACGGCCAACCCCAACGCCCAGGTCGTGATGGGCGGCATCGCCTATGACGGCTTTGTCGGGAAGGGTGGCCCGTTTGTCGAATCCTTCCTGGATGATGTCTTGACGGCGGGCGGCGGCAGCGCTTTCGACGTGATGAACTTCCATTACTACCCGGCCTTCCGTATGGACTGGACGCAGACCCAGGGCACCGGCCTGCCCGAAAAGATCGCGGCCATTCGCCAAAAGCTGGCCGACCACGCGCTCGACAAACCATTGGTGATCACCGAAGCCGGCTGGCACAGCGACGAAGACAATCAGATCTCCAGTTCGCCAGAAGAACAGAGCCGCTATGTCGTGCGTTTCTTTGCCCAGAGCATGGCCTACGGCCTCAGATTTACCGTCTGGTGGATGCTGCACGACGGGCTAATCGAGTCTGCATACCAGTTCGCCAATGGGCTGGTGACCGACACCACGCCGCCGGTTGCCAAACCCGCCTACCAGGTCTATCAGACGGCGGTGAACCGCATTGCGCGCGCCCAGTTCGTCGCCGCGCTCAGCGCGGCCGAAACCCAGGACCCCAACCTGGAGGTCTACCAGTTTGCCGAAGCCTACACCGGCAAGCGCATGTATGTGGCCTGGATCAATCCGGTAGAGAGCAGCGAAACCCGGCCCCTGAGCGTGGCAGGCGGCACAGCCGCCATCTACAGCAAGGAAAACACCTTGCAGGGTGTGGTGCGCGACGGCGACGCCAATGACGGCGACGGGGCGCAGGACGGCAAGATCACCCTGCCGGTCGGCAGCAGCCCGCTCTATATCGTCATGGACTAGACGAGACAGATCCGGCAAACGTGATTGTGCTGAGTAGAGATAGGAAATCATCTTGAAGCCGTTGTATATAGTCTGGCGCTGGGTTTGGCTGGCGTCTGTGGTCATCGCCCTGGGCTGGGGCAGCAGCCCCGCCGCGCTGCAGGCGGCGGCGCCGGCAAACCCTGACGCCGCGCCCCTCAGCGCCGGGATGTTTTTCCCTGTGCTGCGCAGCGGCGCAGCGCCGCTCTGCCGCTTCGGCGTCAACGGAGCGGTCAGATCCTATCCGGTGCAGCCGTTGCGCATCAGTTGGTATGTAGACTATGGGGCAACCGCCAACGCCAGCCCCTCCAGCGGGATCGACTACTACCCCATGATCCGGCTGGAACAGATCGGCGACAGCTACAGCTATTCGCTCTCTCCCAGCCGCACCCCCATCACCGATGCCGACTTGACCGCGGTGATCGACGCCCGCCCTGGAACCTACTGGTTTATCGGCAATGAGCCGGACCGCAAACAGTACCAAGACGACATCGAGCCGCAGGTCTATGCCCGCGCCTATCACGACCTCTACCTGCGTATCAAGCGCCAAGACCCCGCCGCCAAGATTGTGGCGGGGACGATCGTCCAGCCTACACCCGTGCGGCTGCAATATCTGGACCTGGTCCTGGCTGCCTACTATGAGCAATATCTCACACGCATGCCGGTGGATGTCTGGTCGTTTCACAACTTCGTCCTCAACGAGGCCAACTGCGCCTACTACAGCATGCTCTATCCTGACCGGCCCGACTATGTCAATTCGATCTGCTGGGGCGCAGACATTCCGCCTGGGCTAGACGATATCGCCGACGGGCTGCGCATCGACGTGCAGGACAACGACAACATTGAACTCTTCAAACAGCAGGTCGTCGCCTTTCGCCAGTGGATGGCCGAGCGCGGCTATCGCAACACGCCGGTCTTCCTCTCCGAATTCGGCATCCTGATGCCCCAAGGCCTCTTCAGCCCCGACTTTGACGCCGCGCGCGTCAACGCCTTTATGGATGCCTCGTTCGACTTCCTGCTTAACACCGCCGACCCGGAGATCGGCTACCCAGGCGACGGCAACCGCTTGGTGCAGCGCTTCTCTTGGTACAGCGTGGAGGACAAGGTCGATCACAACGGCTATCTCTTCGACAACGCGCGGCCCGCCGGCACAAGCCGCACCGTCTACGGCGACAATTTTGCCAATTACACCAACCGCCTGCCGGAAGAGATCGACTTCTTTCCGGTGCGCGTCAGCCAAGTGGGGACGCCGCCCCTGGTCAGCCAAGGGGCGACGACGGTGACGCTTGAGGCAGTGATCGCCAACAGCGGCAATCTTGCCACACCCCAGCCGGTGGAGGTGCGCTTCTACAAAGGCAACCCGGCAGCCGGGGGCACGCCGATCGGCGACCCGCAGCCGATCACCTTGGCGGGCTGTGGAGAACAGCAGGCCGTCCGCCTCGAATGGCCCAATGTCGCGCCGGGGAGCTACACCATCTTTGCCGTGGTCGACCCCGGCAAACAGGTGAGGGAGACCGACGAAGACAACAACAGCCGGTCGACGATGCTGCGCTTTGCCAAACACCGGGTGCAGGTTCCGCTCGTCTTCTCGCCGCTCAACCTGCGCTGAGCGCCGGCCCTGGGGCTGAAATCTTTACAACCCCTAGCATCTTTGGTATGCTCAAGGCGGCATGGGCCGGGATCGACCGGCCTGTGCCGCCGTCTTGATCTGCGACCCGCCGCGCCATGCGGCCAGGAATTAAACGATCCTTGAACCTTGCCTCTGCGCTGCGCCGCACGACCGGCAGCCGCCCGCCATGGGCCAACCTGATCGCCCGCTTCCAAGAGTTGCTGCGCTATCGCGAGCTTGTTCGCAACCTGGTCGTCAGCGACATCAAGGCCCGCTATAAAAACAGCGTCTTGGGTTTCGTCTGGAGCTTGCTCAACCCGCTGGCGATGATGCTCGTCTTCACCGTGGTCTTTGGCGTGCTCTGGCCCAACAAACAGATGGACAATTACCCTATCTTTTTGTTGTGCGGCCTCTTGCCCTGGAACTACTTCGCCGTCGCCATCACCAGCAGCCTCACCAGCGTCGTCGCCCAGGGCAACCTGGTCAAAAAGGTCTATTTCCCGCGCGAAGTGCTGCCCATCGCCGCGGTGCTGGCCCAGTTGGTCAACTTCCTGCTGGCCTTTCTGGTGCTCTTTATCGTGATCCTGGCCCTGCGCGCCAACTTCAGCCCCTGGCTGTGGACCCTGCCGCTGATCATCCTGATCCAAACCTGTTTCACGCTGGGCATGGGCCTGATCCTCAGCACCCTGCACGTCTTCTATCGTGACACGCTGATGGTGATGGAGGTGGTCATGCTCGCCTGGTTTTTCCTGACGCCGGTCTTCTATTCGGTGCAGCAGCTTCCCGCAGTCTATCCGCTGCTGGGCATGGAGTTGGATGTACGGCGCACCGTCTATCTCCTCAACCCCATGGCGTCGTTGATTAACGTCTATCGCGACCTGCTCTACAACGGCTATCGCACCGACCCGGACTTCTTCATCCGCACCACCCTGACTGCGCTGGTCGTGCTGATCTTTGGCTATTGGTTCTTTGTGCGCTACAGCGATCGGTTTGGCGAAGAAGTATGAGCGTTGTGCGTCTGCCCACCCCGACGCCCGGCGCGCCGCTGATCGAAATGCAGCATGTCGCCCGGCGTTTTGAAAAAAGGCTGGAGCGCGGCCGTTCGCTGCAAGAAGCTTTTATCCGCATCTTTCGCCGCCAGGCGCGGGCCGCCGAGGAGTTCTGGCCGATCCGCGACCTTTCGCTGACGATCCACGCCGGCGACTGCATGGGCGTCATCGGCCCCAACGGCTCCGGCAAAAGCACCCTGCTCAAGCTGATCACCGGCATCCTGCCGCCCACTGCCGGCGACCTGGCCGTGCGCGGGCGGGTCTCCTCGCTGCTCGAACTGGGCGCGGGGTTTCACCTCGACCTGACCGGACGCGAAAACATCTACCTCAACGGTTCGATCTACGGGCTGGGCCGGGCGGAGATGAACCGCCGCTTGGACGCCATCATCGACTATGCCGGGCTGGGGGACTTTATCGACACCCCGGTCAAGCACTATTCGTCGGGCATGTATGTACGGCTGGGGTTTGCCGTCGCCATCCACACCGACCCCGACCTGCTCTTGGTGGACGAAGTCTTGGCTGTGGGCGATACGGCCTTTCAAAACAAATGCATGGAGAGCATCTATCGCTTTCGCCATGCGGGCGGCACCTTGCTGTTGGTCTCGCACGACCTCAGCACAGTCGAGACGCTCTGCACGCGTGCCCTGTGGATCGAAAACGGGCTGGCCGCCGCCGAAGGCGCGCCCACCGATGTGATCATGGCCTATAAACAGCACATGGCGACCCGCGGCGACCCGCCGGTAGGCGGCCCCAGCCCAGCCGGCGATCCGGCAGCCCCCTCCACCGGCGTCGCGCCGCGCCCCGGCCAGCGCTGGGGCACAGGCGACGTGCAGATCACGCAGGTCGACGTGTGTGGCGCAGGCGGCGTCGCGTGTACCCACTTTGTCACCGGCGATGACCTGGTGATCCGGCTGCACTATCGCAGCGCCGGCCGCGTGGAGCATCCCGTCTTTGGGCTGGCCTTCACCCATCAAAGCGGCGCGCAACTCTTTGGCCCCAACACCCAGTTCAGCGCGCTGGACATCGCCTATATCGAAGGCGAGGGCGTCATCAGCTATCATATCCCCAACCTGCCCCTGCTCGAAGGGCAGTACACGCTCTCGGTGGCGGTGGTTAACCAACACAATACGGCCACCTTCGACTATCATGACCGGGCCTACGGCTTCCGGGTGATCCACAGCCCGGCGCGCACCGGCTATGGGCTGGTGCAGTTTCCCGGCGTTTGGCAGCACGACGGCCGCGCCGCAGCCCCACCGGCGACACACGGCCCAGCAGCGCCCGGCGTGGCGGTGAACTCTCAGTTGGCAAAGGCATAGGCGCGTGGCAGTGGATTCGACGGCGCACCCAGGCGCAGCCCAGCGTGCAGACCTGACCGGGCTGGATTATGACTTCCTGCACTACATTGGCCGCGACCCTGCCGGTCTGCGCCGCATCCAGAGTTTTTATCTGCCGTTCTTTGCCGGATGCAGCCAAGTTGTAGATCTGGGCTGCGGTGACGGCGAATTTGTGGCGCTGCTGCGCGAGCAGGGCATCGACGCTGTCGGCGTGGATGCAGACGACAAGGTGGCCGCCGCGCTACAGGCCCAGGGAATCCCGTTTATCCACCAAAATGTCTTCGACTATCTGGCGAACGCGCCCGGCGCCAGCGTGGACGGTCTCTTCTGCGCCCACCTGGTCGAACACCTGCCCTATACCGATGTGTTGGCGCTGGCCCAGCAGGCTTGCCGTGTCCTGCGTCCGGGCGGGCGCATCGTCCTGGTGACGCCGGATGTGCGCTCGCTTTACGCCCACCTGGAGACTTTCTATCTGCACTTTGGGCATGTAAGTTTCTATCACCCGCGGCTGCTCTGTTTTCTATTCGAACATGCCGGCTTTACCGATGCACAGTTTGGCGCCAATCCCAACACGGCCTCGCCCTTGCTGCTGCCGGTGCAGGCTTTGGCAAAGCAACCACCGCTCGCCGCACGGGACTCAGCTTCCGCGCTGCGCTATCTGCGCGAGATCCCGCCCCAGGGAGGCTCGCCACTGCACCGGCTCAGCCATCTCGTCAAGCGCTGGCTGGCGCGTTGGCTGGTCTTACCGTTTACCGACAGCCTGGCGGTTGCAGCGCATGATCGGCTTGTGCGGCTCGACGACAACCTGGTCAACATAGCCCAAGCGATGCAGGCGCTCAACGGCCCTTACGAATGCTACGCCACGTTGCGAAAACCGCCACCAGCCGGTGATCTAGCTGCCGAGCCTGCTGTCGAGAAGGCCGTATGAGCCAAAGCCCCTCGCTGCTTATCCTCAGCCATGATGTGATCGGCGCAAAGATGGCCGGTCCGGGAATTCGCTATGTGCAGTTGGCCCATGTCTTGGCCGCGCATCTGCCCGTGACCCTCGCCGCACCCGGCGCCCACCCGCCCGTGCTGGACAACGTCCCCTTTGCGCTGGCTGCGTGGCAGGATTGGCAAGACCTCCACGCGCTAGCCGGCCAGACAACGGTCGTACTTGCACCCAGCGATCTGGTCGGCATCTTTCCGCAGTTAGGTGATGGGCCTGCGATATTGGCGATCGACGGCTATGACCCGTTGATTCCCGAATGGCTTGCCATGCATCACCACTTGCCCTGCGATGAGCAGCGCCGTCTCTGGCAGATCCGGCGCGCCCATCATGTCGCCCAGTTCCGCGCCGGCGACTTCTTTATTTGCGCCAGCGAGCGCCAGCGCGATTGGTGGCTGGGCCAACTTGAAGCGCAGGGCCGCATCAATCCCGCTACCTATGCCGAAGACCCAACGCTGCGCCGCCTGCTCGACGTCGTACCTTATGGTCTGCCCGATCACCCCCCCCAGGCGACCCGCCCCACCGTCAAGGGCGTCTGGCCCGGCATTGCGCCCACCGACCGCGTACTCCTGTGGGGTGGCGGGCTGTGGCCCTGGCTAGACCCAGAGACCGCGATCCGCGCCATGGCGCAGGTAGCCGGCCGGCGGCCCGAAGCCAAACTGATCTTCCCCGGCACACGCCATCCCAACCCCAACCTAGACGGCATCCCCACGCATGTAGAGCGCTCACGCCAGTTGGCCGCCGAGTTGGGGCTGCTCGACCGTACGGTCTTTTTTGGCGATTGGGTTCCCTATGCGGATTGGCCCAATGTGCTGCTGGAAAGCGATGTGGCATTGAGCCTGCATTTCGACGGTCTAGAAACACGGTTTGCCTTTCGCACGCGCGTCCTGGACTATCTCTGGGCCGGGCTGCCGATGGTCGCGACTACCGGCGACGCCACCAGCGATCTGATCGCGGCCCATGGCGTGGGCGAAGTGGTGGGCTATCAAGCCGTCGACGAGGTCGCAGCCGCCCTGCTGCGCCTGTTGGCGGAGCCGCGCCAGGCGCGCGCCGCCGGCTTCGAGCGGGCACGCCAGGCCTTGACCTGGCAGCGCGCCGCCGCGCCCTTGGTGGATTTCTGTCTGGCCCCGCGCCGTGCCCCCGACCGCGACGGGCGGTTTGCGCCGGTCGACGAACCGCCCGAGCCGCTGGCGCAGGCCCAGGCCGATGCCGCCTATTGGCGCGACCTGGCCGAGCGCTATGCCCAGGGCCGCATCATGCGCGGTCTGGCCGCCGTCGAACGGCTGGCGCGGCGCATCGGGATCAAGCCATGACAGGCGGATGCGGCGGCTTGCGCCTGGGCCGGGCGCTGCTGCCACAGTGGCGGGAGTGGGGGTGGGCCGATGTGTTGATCCCGCTCTTTGCCACGCGCATGGCGCTGCTGGTCGTGGGCCGGCTTTCGCTCTATTTCCCGATCTCTCCGGACTATCCCATCGCCGAGATACGCGCGCGCGGCTGGAACTTCTCGTCCTACCGCCTGCTGGACATCTGGGGCCGCTGGGACAGCAATTGGTATATGGACCTAGCCCTGCACGGCTATTCGCTGCGCGGCGAACTGGCCGAGGTGCAGAGCAACGTCAGCTTTTTTCCGCTCTATCCCTATTTGGTGCGCGCCCTGCTCTGGCTTGTCCCCGACGTCTGGCAGACGCGCGGGGCGGTCTTGGTGGCCGGCGTGACGATCAGCAACTTAGCGCTGCTGGCCGCGCTGCTGCTGCTCCACCGGCTGCTGATGGAGGTCTACCAAGACCGCAGCCTGGCGCAGCGCACCGTCCTTTATGTGCTGCTCTATCCTACTGCCTTTTTCCTCTCGGCCTTCTATACGGAATCGACCTTTCTCCTACTTGCGGTCGCCACCTTCTACGCAGGCCGGCGGCGCGCCTGGGGCTGGGCGGCGCTGGCCGCAGGGCTAATCGCCCTCACACGCGTCCAGGGCTTTTTAATGATCGTGCCGCTGGCGTGGATGTATATGGACGCTGCGGGCTGGCGGCTGCGTGCCATCCGCGCCGATGCGCTCTGGCTGCTGCTGACGCCGCTCGGTTTTTTCGCCCACCTCGCCCATCTCCACCAACTCACGGGCGACTGGCTGGCCTTTGTCCATGTCCAGCAAGCCTGGTCCCGCGACCCGGCCTGGCCGTGGCAGACGCTGTTGACCCCCGTCTACCCGAACCTGTTGATGACCCAACTAGAGCGGATCTTGACGGTCGTCTGTCTGGCAGGAGGCGTGGTCGCGCTCTTTCGCCTGCCTTCGGCGGCCTATGGCCTCTATACGTTGATGGTCGTACTGCCCCCGCTCTTCACCGGCACGCTGACTTCCACATCGCGCTTTTATGCAGTATTGTTTCCGGTAATGATCCTGTTGGCGGCAGCGGGACGCCGGCGCAGCGTGGATGCGGCCATCCAGTCGCTCTCCTTTGCGACGCAGATCGTGCTGATGGTCGCCTGGAGCCAGTTCTACTGGGTCGCCTAGCGCGGTGTGTAGATAGATAGCGCCTATGGACAGCGTGCATGTGAAAATCGGTGCGGAGACAGAGAGGCCCACGGCCTCGGTGATCATCCCGGTCTGGAACGGCGCCGCCGACCTGCCCGCCTGTCTCGACGCGCTCTTGGCGCAGACAGGCGTGGGCTTCACGGGCATGGGCTT
>JADLFO010000239.1 GCA_020845455.1 Caldilineaceae bacterium | reverse complement strand
GTGATCGATCAGGGCAGAGTTTGGAGATCAATCGCAGTATCCACCGCAGTAGATATCTTTACTCTACCAGTGGACACCCTGTTGTCAAGCCTCGATTTTGTGTGCGGGGAGCCTGTTTCCACGCTCTTGCTTGGATAGTTAATCCGTGATAGAGTGTGGCCGAGCCGTTCCCTGAATGCAGCCGGTTATGGGCTGCTTCGGCTCAACCCAAACGCTTCTTCCCAATCACATCCGATTCGTCCGAAATGGACTTCGTCTGCTCCGCGCCGATCTTGTGCGCTAACCACCTATTCAGCCTGCCACCGGTGAGGACAGGAATCTATGGATCTTGACGCCCGGATGTACCCCAAGGCGCGCGTCGGGCTGTTTGCGATTGGCCTGGCCGCCTACTGGCCCCAGTTCCCCGGCCTCAAAGAGCGGCTGGAAGGCTATTACCGCCATGTCGTCGAGCAGTTGAGCGGCTTTGCCGACGTGGTAGGCGTGGGCCTGGTCGATACGCCCCAAGCGGCCCAAGCCGCGGGCGCACGGCTCGCCGCCGAGCAGGTCGACCTGCTCATCTGTCACACCGCCACCTACGCCACCAGTTCGCAGGTGCTTCCGATTGTGCAGCAGGCCAAGGTCCCGGTGCTGGTGCTTAATCTCCAGCCTGTGGCTGCGCTCGACTACCCCAACGTCGATACGGGCGAATGGCTCGCCAACTGCTCGACCTGCTGCGTGCCGGAGATCGCCAACGCCTTTCATCGCGCCGCCATCGACTTTCAGGTCGTCTCCGGCCGGCTCTACGACGACGCGCGCGTCTGGCGTGAACTCCAGGATTGGTGCCGCGCCGCCGGCGCCGTGCGCGCGCTGCGCGGGGCGCGCTTTGGCTTCATGGGCCACACCTACCCCGGCATGCTCGATATGTACTCCGATTTCACCCAACACCATGCCCAACTGGGCACGCATGTCGAAGTGCTGGAGATGGACGACCTGGCCGAGCGTGTCGCCGCCGTGACGGATGCGGAGGTAGCCGCCAAGCGCGACGAGACCCATAGCATCTTCCAGGTGGAAGCAAGCGTCAACCCCGACGACTTGGATTGGGCCTGCCGTGTAGCGGTCGGGTTGGACCGGTTGGTGACCGATTTTGATCTGGCGGCGCTGGCCTACTATTACCGCGGCGCGCCGCACAGCGAACATGAACGGTTGGGCGCGGGGTTGATCTTGGGCAACACCCTGCTCACCGCACGCGGCATTCCGGCGTCGGGCGAAGGCGACCTCAAAACCGCCGTGGCGATGAAAGTGCTGGATGTCTTGGGCGCGGGCGGCTCCTACACCGAATTCTATGCCATGGATTTTGAAGAGCAGTTCGTGCTGATGGGGCATGACGGCCCCGGCCACATCGCCATCAGCGACCGCAAACCGCTGCTGCGCGGGCTGGGTCTCTACCATGGCAAGGCGGGATTTGGTGTCTCGGTGGAGTTCAACGTCAGGCTCGGTCCGGTCACGATCTTCGCCTGCACGCAGACGCGCGACGGGCGGCTCAAATTCCTAGCCGCCGAGGGCGAATCGCTGGCCGGCCCCATCTTGCAGATCGGCAACACCAACAGCCGCATCCGTTTTGGGTTGGGGCCTGCCGCGTTTGTCGATGCCTGGTGCGCCGAAGCGCCCACGCATCACTGCGCGCTAGGCGTGGGCCATCTCGGCAGCACGCTGCGCAAGTTTGCCAAGCTGCAAACTCTGAGCTTTGTCCAAGTCGCACAGCCGGCCTAGCGGCCTAGGGTGAAAAGTGCGCTGTGCCCGTTGCTTGGCGCATTGGCGCGAGGATTTGGGGCATTTTTGGGGCATTTGACGCCTAGGATCGATTGTGTTACTTTAGTGTTCGCCCAGAAGATAGGTGTGCAGCGAATGCTGTGCGATCCGAAACAGGGTCGAAATGGCCGCCCGGCCGGGCGATGGCTTGCCCGCTCGGCTTCTCTGACCCTACTCGCCATGCGGCGTTGCGTTCTTCCCAGCGGCGCTCAGCCCGATTTGCCTTCGCCAAACGGCAGGGCAAGGTAGGCGATACTGGTTTGTTTGGTTTTACCTCCGCTTCAGAAGACTCATTCATTGATTAATCGGCTTCGTTGCTCGTAGCATGTTGATCGCGGGACCCCTGTGCGATGGCTCCGGCTCGAAAAGGCTGCGGTTCTGTACCCGTGGACACACGCGACTGATCTATCCGCCGGCGTCACAACGGTGACGGCAGTGATGTTTTTGCTTGCCCGAAGTTTTGCACTCTCAACAACACACTACGATTAGTCTAGGAAGGGGAAGAGGAGTTCCATGATACGAACGCACTGGTTATTAACCGTCTTGATTTGTGCCGCGTTGTTCGTCGCTGCCTGTGGCGGCGCGGCCGCGCCGCCTGCGGCGGAGGCCCCGGCTGCCGAAGCGCCTGCAGCGGAGGCTCCTGCTGCCGAAGCGCCCGCGGCATCAGGAGAGTCGGCGCTGGAAGCGCCTGCGCTGGCGGAGATGGTCGCGGCGGGTGAACTGCCCGCGCTGGCCGACCGTTTGCCCGCCAACCCCAAGGTGATTGGCCCGGGCGTATTACTCTCGGAGGCCAATACGCCTGATTGGGCGCCGGGACGCTATGGCGGCACGCTCAATTCGTCGCACAGCGTGGCCGACTGGGCCCCTGATATCTTTGTCATGCTCAACGAACCCTTGCTGCAAGCGCCGGATCTGAGCGTGCAAAATATCCAAGGGAATGTGCTCGAAAGCTTTGAGGTCAGCGACGACAACACCGAGTTCATCTTCCACATGCGCCAGGGCATGAAGTGGTCTGATGGGGAGCCGGTGACGACCGAGGATGTCCGCTTCACCTATGAAAACATCTATGGGAATGAGAAGCTGTATGCAAGCGGCGTTCCGAACCGTTTCCGCACAGGCTATGCTTCCAGCGGCGAACCGATGACGCTGGAGATCGTCGACGACTTCACCTTCAAGATGAAAGCGGCGGCGCCTTACGGCGGGTTCCTGCGCAATATCACGATTGAAGGCTGGAATGGCTATACAGAGCTGGTCAACCCGGCCCATATTCTGAAGCAGTTCCACCCAGATTTTACGTCGATGGATGACCTGAAACCCCTGCTGGAGGCGGAAAATCTGACCGAAGAGTGGTGGCAACTGTTCGATATGAGATGGTGTCAAAACTGGGACGCCACGGCGGACCGCTGTATCGGCTATCCAACGCTCAACCCGTGGGTTTCTGTAGCATCGGAGACGCCCGGCGTCAAGGTCTTTGAGCGCAACCCGTACTATTGGAAGGTCGATACCGAAGGCAAACAGCTCCCCTATATCGACAAGATTGTCTCGTTGCAGGTCGAAGATGTCGAGATGGTCAACCAGCGCGTGTTGACGGGCGATATCGACTTCCTGCGCGAGAGCACGGGTTTGGTCAAGGTGCCGCTGTACAAAGAGAACGAGGCCTCCGGCGGCTATCGCACTGTGCTGCTGGACATGCATGTGGATTCGAGCATTCTCTATCTGAACCAGACCTTCGAGAACGAGACCTGGCGACAATTGGCCCAGGACCTGCGCTTCCGCCAGGCGCTGAGCCTAGCCGTCAACCGCCAGGAGATCATCGACAGCATCTATTACGGCTTTGCGTCGCTGCCGCTGGTCTCGGTGGGCGAGGAGTTCTCGCAGTATGACGTCGAGCGCGCCAATGCGCTGTTGGACGAACTGGGGATGACCGAGCGCGATGGCGAAGGTTACCGTCTGGCGCCGGATGGGAGCAACTTTACCATTCTGTTGGAGCATGCGGCCCATGCGCCCGATCTGGAGCCGGTCGCCGAACTGCTGACCGAGCAACTGCGCGAGGTAGGCATTCGCATTCAGATCAAGCGTATTGACTCGCAGTTGTGGAGCGAACGGCTTGATGCCAACGAACTCCAGGCGACGGTCTTCTGGGGCCATGACCAAGGGTGGGACAGCGACTATTCGGGCAACAAGATCAACCAGATCGGCTCTGCCTGGGATATTTGGCTGGATACCAACGGCCAAGAGGGGGAAGAGCCGCCGCAGTGGATCAAGGATGTGGTCGAGTTGGACGCCAAGCGGTGGAGCGCCGTCTCCGGTTCGGATGAGTTCAACCAACTCAAGGAGGAGACTTTTGCCTGGAGTCGCGCCAACCTGCCTATGATCACGATTGTAGAGACCGTGAAGTATCCGATGATTGTGAACCAAAAGCTGCGCAATGTGGCGGAGGGGGGCTATGCGATTGCCTCTAACTTTGCCGGTGAGCAGCTCTGGTACGAGGAATAGATCGAGTTGCCCTTAAGACCAGGTTGTCCCCCGCAACCTGGTCTCTGCGTATGCGCTGTAGAGGAGGTGTGAGCGGTGTTGGTCTATATCATCCGCCGTCTTGTGATGTTGATCCCGATCTTGTTCCTGATCTCGATGGTTTCGTTTTTTGTGATCGAACTGCCGCCCGGTGACTGGGTGAGCACCTATTTGAACAACCTGCGGGTGTCGGGCATCGAGGTGTCGCAGCAAGAGGCCGCACGCATCACCGCCATGTATGGGTTTGACCAACCTTCGTATATGCGCTATCTGGCATGGATGCGAGGCATCCTGACTCGGGGTGACTTCGGCTGGTCGTTTCAATGGGGACGACCGGTCAACGATGTGATCGCTGAGCGGCTGCCGCTGACGTTGACGATCTCGATTTTATCGCTGATCGTCTCTTGGTCGATTGCGATCCCGATTGGCATCTATTCGGCCACGCACCAATATTCGGTCGTCGACTATTTTGCCACCTTTTGGGGGTTTATTGGGTTGGCAACCCCTGGTTTCCTGCTGGCGATGATCTTGGCCTATGCGTTTTATCGCTTTTTTGGCTTCTCGGCATTAGGTCTCTATTCCACACAATATCTCGATGCGCCCTGGAGTTGGGGCAAGTTTAGCGACGTGTTAAAGCATTTGATCTTACCCCTGTTTATCATTGGCCTGGCCGGTACGGGAAGCACGATCCGGGTGCTGCGTGGCAATCTGCTGGACGAATTGAAAAAGCAATATGTCATTACCGCGCGCGCCAAGGGTCTTTCAGAGATGAAAATTCTCTTCAAATACCCGGTGCGGCTGGCCTTTAACCCGCTGTTCAGCACGATCGGCTGGCTGTTGCCCGCCATCTTTTCGGGCGAAGTCCTGATCTCGATTGTGTTGAGCATCCCCAGCCTCGGCCCCCTGCTGCTGCGCTCTACGCTGGCGCAGGACATGTATCTGACCGGCAGCATTGTGTTGATCTTGAGTGCGCTGACGGTGATCGGCAGTCTGATCTCAGATATCTACCTGGCATGGTCGGACCCGCGCATCCGCTATGAGGGAGTGAGCAAATGAGCTTGCAAGAACGGGCGAACCCGGTGCAAGAGCCGTTGATCGGCAGCGTGCAGCCGCTCGGCGGTGTGGACACCGCCGGCATCGCCTCGATTGACGAGGACGCCGAAGCCGCCGACGAGCGTTTTTACTATGCGACCCAATGGCAGTTGATCCGCTGGCGTTTTCTTCGCCACCGGTTGGCCGTGATCTCATTGGCGCTGCTGGTCGCGCTCTATGTAACCGCGATCTTTGCCGAATTCGTCAGCCCGTACACGGCGACCGAGCGGTTTGACGGCTATCAGCAGGCCCCGCCGATGCGGGTGCATTGGATCGGCCCTAACGGGCTGCAGCGGCCTTTTGTCTATGCGTTTGAGAAGACGCTCAACCAGGAGACATTTAAGTACGAATTTAGCGAAGATAAGAGCGCGATTTTCCCGGTCCGCTTTTTCGTCTCCGGCTCGGACTATAAGTTCTGGGGCCTGTGGCCTATGAACATCCGTCTCTTTGGCACGGGCGTCAAAGAGGTGCCGATCCTGTTATTCGGGGCGGACGAACTGGGCCGCGATATCTTCTCGCGCACCATTCACGGCTCGCGGATTTCGCTTTCGATCGGCCTTGTCGGCGTTGCCCTGAGCTTTCTATTAGGGGTGATCTTGGGGGGTCTCTCCGGGTATTTCGGCGGCGTGGTCGACGAGGTGATCCAACGTCTGATCGACTTCCTGATCTCCATCCCGCAGCTCCCGTTCTGGATGGCGCTCTCGGCAGCGCTGCCGCGCGATTGGCCCGTGCTCCGCACCTACTTTGCCATCACCCTGATTTTGTCGATTGTCAGTTGGTCAGGCTTAGCGCGTGTGGTGCGCGGCAAGTTATTGGCGCTGCGCGAGGAGGATTACGCGCTCGCGGCGCAGGCGGCAGGCGCCAGCCAACCGCGCATCATCTTCCGCCACCTGTTGCCCGGCTTTACCAGCCATTTGATCGTGGCGTTGACGCTGGCCGTACCCGGCTCGATTCTAGGCGAGACGACGCTGAGCTTCCTGGGGTTGGGAATGCAGCCGCCGGCCGTCAGTTGGGGCGTGCTGCTGCGCGATGCGCAGGATCTGGTGGCAGTGAGCCTACAGCCTTGGCGTTTGATCCCAGCGCTGTTTGTCATCGGCACTGTGTTGTTGTTCAACTTCGTTGGCGATGGCCTGCGTGACGCCGCCGACCCCTATTCGACGAACTAACAGACACGAACTGTGTCGTTCACTACACTGAGTAGACTCATGGCCGAGAATAACACCCTGCTTGAAGTTCGCGACCTTCAGGTCTATTTCTATCTACATGAGGGTACCGTCCATGCTGTGGACGGCATCAGTTTTGACATTCACCAGGGTAAGACCCTGGGGGTGATCGGCGAGAGCGGGTCGGGCAAATCGATCACGGCCCAGTCGATCATGGGAATCGTACCGTCGCCGCCGGGCAAACAGGTGGGCGGTGAGATTCTGCTGCACCTATCAGATAATGGCCGGCATTACGATGTCGTCAACCTCTCTGATCTGAATCCGACCGGCTCCGAGATGCGCGGGATTCGTGGCAAAGAGATCGCCATGATCTTTCAGGAGCCGATGAACTCATTTAGCCCCGTCCACAGCATCGGCAACCAGATCATGGAAGCGATCTTGATCCATGATCCGTCCGTAAACAAGCAAGAGGCTTTGGAGCGCACCATCCAGCTTTTGCAGCGTGTCGGCATTCCGCATGCCGAACGGCGTGTCCATATGTATCCGCACCAGTTTAGCGGCGGGATGCGCCAGCGCGCCATGATCGCCATGGCGCTGGCGTGCAACCCGCGCCTGTTGATCGCCGACGAGCCGACGACGGCGCTGGACGTGACGATCGAGGCGCAGATTCTGGAACTGCTTCAAGACCTTCAAAATGAGTTTGGGATGGCGATCATGTACATCAGCCATGACCTGACTGTGGTCGGCGGGCTGGCCGACGAGGTCATGGTGATGTATTTGGGAGTGGTCATGGAACACGCCGCCGCCGATGTGCTGTTTGAGCATCCGCTGCATCCCTATACGCAAGCGTTGTGGCGTTCGATCCCTACTATCGACGGCGAGTTGACGCGCCTCATCCCCATCAGCGGCACCTTGCCCAGCCCCTTTGCCGTACACCGGGGCTGCCCCTTCTTTGGGCGCTGCGAGAAGCGGATCCCCGGTGTCTGCGACGTCGCGCGCCCGCCTGTGGTCGAAGTCACGCCGGGCCATCGGGTGCGATGTTATCTGTACACACCAGACGCTGCTCCACGCGCGGGAGAGTGAGGAATGCAAAACGTGGCTTTGACGAATGCTCCCCTGGGCCAAGCGCTGCTGGGCGATGATGTGCTGCTCGACGTGCAGGGCCTGAAAAAATACTTCCCAATCCAATCGGGGCTGCTGCGCCGCACCGCCGGCTATCTGAAGGCGGTCGACGATGTGAATCTTGTCATACGGCTCGGCGAGACGCTCGGCGTGGTCGGTGAAAGCGGGTCCGGCAAGACGACCTTGGGCCGCTGTCTGCTGCGGCTCTATGAGCCGACCAGCGGCAGGATCCTGCTCAACGTCGATGGCCGGACGCTTTCGGTGACCGAGTTGACCGGGCGCGATATGCGCCTGTTCCGGCGTAATGTCCAGATCATTTTTCAGGACCCGGTCGCCTCGCTCAACCCGCGCATGAATATCCTAGAGACCGTGGGGGAACCTGTGCTGGTCAACGGGCTTGCCCGAGGGCGCGAGCTGGAGGAACGGGTCAAAGACGCCATCGTCCAGGTCGGTCTGCGTGTCGAGCATCTTCGCCGCTATCCCCACAGCTTTAGCGGTGGGCAGCGCCAGCGCATCGGCATCGCCCGCGCCTTGGTGGTCAACCCGAAGCTGATTGTGGCCGATGAACCGACCTCGGCGCTGGATGTTTCGATTCAGGCGCAGATTCTGAACTTGCTCCACGACCTCCAGGACAAGTTTGATCTGACCTATATCTTTGTCTCGCACAACATGGCCGTCATCCGCCACATCAGCGATCGGATTGCGGTGATGTATGCGGGCAAGCTCGTCGAGCTTGCTCCCAAGCAGGAACTGCTGACCCACCCTCGCCATCCCTATACTGAGTCCTTGCTGGCCGCCGTGCCCCGCAGCGTGAACCGCAAACGCGACCGGCGCGTCGTGGCGCCTGGTGAGCCGCCGGACCCAATCAATCTGCCAAGCGGCTGTGCGTTTCATCTACGCTGTAAATATGCCCAGGAGCGATGCCGGGTGGAAGAGCCGCATCTGCGCGAGGCCGCCACGGGCTGCTTTGTCAGTTGCCATTTTGCCGAATCGCTCGAACTCCAGGGCATTTCATCCGCCAGACAAGCGATCAGCTATCCGTCCGCCGCATAATGGCTATCCATGTGCCACTCTGGCGCTATGGTCTGGCGTATGGCCTGTGTCTTGTAAGTTTTGCCGCCGGCCTGGCCTGTGCCGCCTTGATCCATAACACCTATTTTTTTTTGGCCGCCGGCTTGCAGTGGGGCCCTCGCATGGTGCGTGCAAGCAACCAGGCAGTTGTGCTTGGTCTGGGCATCGCGCTCCTGCTCCTGCTCATCATTTGCGAATCCTACTATCGGATCGGCGCCGTCCGGGGCCGGCTTTGGGCGCGCTTTCTACGGGTCACCGTGCTGCAATTAGTGCTTTTGGCCGGCGTGCATCTGCTGCGTTTGGGTGTCATGTTGGCAGACGGCGCCGTCAGTTGGCTGCTCATTGGTTTTATTATCTGTGAATTGACCGCCGCCATAGCCTGTTGGCGGCTCTATCGGCGACTAGAGAGCGCTAGACCTTATACACCCTGAGATGTATCTACAGCAGCTACACGCGAGAGGAGACTATAGTGACCGGCCCAGACGGAGAGTCGCGTTCTTCTGTACGCCTTGATCAAATCAGCCGGCAGTTCGCCGATCCCCCCAAGGATTTTTCGCCGGTTCCTATCTGGTGGTGGAGCGCCGACCGGCTTGACCGGGCGCGGCTGCGCTGGCAACTGGAACGTTTCGCCGAAGGGGGCATCTATAACCTGATTATTCTCAATCTTGCCCCCACGGGTCCCCTCTATGGCTCCGATGCCGACGACCCGCCCTTTTTGTCCGAGGAGTGGTGGCATATCTTCGAGGGGGTCTGTGCTGACGCCGAAGAGGTGGGCGTCCGGCTTTGGTTTTACGATCAACTTGGCTTTTCGGGCGCGAACCTTCAGGGCGTGGTGGTTCACGCCGACCCGTCGGCAGCGGGTCAGTGGCTCGAATCGTTGGTTGTCGAAGGCGAAGGCCCGCTGGAATTAAACTGTCCGGCGGAAGGGACTCCGCTGGCCGCCGCCGCGACGCCCATCGACGGCGAGGGGCGAGCAGCGGGGGAGAGCAGCACGCTGCCGATCCAGGGGCATCGGGTGATCGCGGCGGCCGGCGGGCGGCAGCGGCTGCGCCTGGTCTATGCGGTGACACGCGGCTTTGACTATTTCAGCGCCAATGCTTGCCGCCAGTTGCTGGACACGGTGCATGGCGCGCTGGAGCGCCGGGTCGGCCACTTTTTTGGCAAGGTCATCGTGGGTTCGTTCCAGGATGAGCTGCCCTCGCTGCCCACTTGGGGCCGGGCGTTTGGCCGCGCATTCCAGGCGCGCAAAGGCTATGACATTGTCCCTTTGCTGCCGGCGCTGTGGGACGGCGTGGGGCCGGAAGCGGAACGTCTGCGCGTGGACTTCCATGAGGTGCGCGCCGAACTGGCGGAGGAAGCTTTTTTCCGGCCCTTGTTCGACTGGCATGAACGGCATCGTCTACTCTGTGGGTTTGACCAACAGGGGCCGGCACGCGCCGGTCAGCCGCGGGCATCGGTGCAGCTCTATGCCGATTATCTCAAGACCCACCGCTGGTACACGGTGCCGGGCAGCGATCATCACGGCGAAGCAAAGATTCACAGCTCCTTAGCGCATCTCTATAACCGGCCGCGCGTCTGGATCGAGTCTTTCCACAGCAGCGGTTGGGGCGGCACGCTGGAGGAGACCTTCGATTGGCTGCTGCCCTGGCTGCGCGCCGGGGCCAACCTCTACAACCCGCATGCCGTCTATTACAGCACGCGCGGCGGGTGGTGGGAATGGGCGCCGCCGTCCACATGCTGGCGTCAACCCTACTGGCGGCATTACCCGCTGTTCTCGCGCGCCGTCAGCCGCCTCTGCTATCTGTTAAGCCAAGGCGACCATGTATGCGAACTCGGCGTCGTCTTTCCGACCGCAACCGTGCAGTCGAGCATGACGCCTGCCGGCGCGGTGACGCCCGCGGGCCAGGCCGCGCATGACGCCTATCTGGCCCTGGTGGGCAGCATGTTTTGGAATGATATGCGCCCGGGTGTGCTCGACCGAGATCGACGCGACTTTGATGTGTTGGACGAGGACTCGATCCAGCGCGCCGAGGTGGTTCAAGGCCGGTTACAGATCGGTGCAGAGCGCTATCGGGCGATCGTTTTGCCTGCCGTCACAGTGCTGGAAGCGGCCACGGCCGCGATGCTCTGCCGGTTTGTCGAGGGAGGCGGTCTGCTGATTGCCATCGGCGCGCAGCCGGAGCTGGCGGTGGACGGCGACCCCAGCGCGCTGGCCGAACTCCAACGCTTGTTCCAAGCGGGGCGCTGTCGTCAGGTCGAGGGGCCGGAAGATTTACCCCAGGCGCTGGCCGATCTGCCCCGCCAGGTCGATGCGCCGGTTCCGACACTGCTGCGCCGGATCGGCGATTTCCAGGTCCTGTTTGTGCCGGCGGCCTCGCCTATGGCGACGCGCCAGGATGCAAGCGGCTCCTGGCTGCGCGTGAACTATTCCTTTGACCCGGAGCGGTATCAACGTCCCATGCAGATCTTTTTGCGCGGGGTGCAGAGCGCATTAGAGCTTTGGGACCCACTGAGCGGTGAACGGCGACCGCTGCCCGCCACCTTGAGCGCCGAGGGCGTCACGGTTGAGATCCCCTTTGACAACGGCCCGGCGGCTTTGCTGGTCTGGTCGGCGGCGCAGGACGCCCCATCCGTTGAAGCGAGCGCGGCCGCGCCGGCCGCAGAAACGCCGCTGCCGGTGCGCTTTCAGCCTTGGCAAAGTGAGATCGTCCCAACCATGGACAATCGCTATGGTGATTTCACCAAGCCTAATTTCGCCGGTTCGCCCCCTGTGCAAACCTGGCTGTTCGAGCATCGCGCCGAGCAGCCGGGCGAAGATGGCGTGCAGGCAGGGTGGTTTGCGGATGTGAACGCGGAGGGGTGGGAGCCGGTCAAGGCCACGTTTGCGGTGTGGGCCTGGCGGCTGGGGCCGCAACCGGCAGGTAAGCTGCCCACGCCGCCGGCGAGCCTGGCCGCCGGTTCTGACCCGCTGGGCGTGGCAGCGTGGCAGCCGGTCGCTTATTCGCTGGCGCGCGGCATCAACCACGATGCGATCCATCACTATACGCTGGGGCCAAAGGGCCATGTGCCTGAGGAATTTCTGGATTTCGGGGTGGTGCAGGCGGGCCAAGGCGTTCAACTGCGTACAACCATCTGGGCAGAGGCAGCGGGCGACACGCATCTGGCGATCGGCGCGCCTGCCGTCAAATCCGTCTGGCTCAACGGGGAGGCCATCGGCGGCGACCAGCCGGGCTATCTGTGGATAGAGCCGGTGCGCTTGCGCGCCGGAACCAATCTTCTGGAAATCCGTCTCGTCGCCGACGAGGAGACATCCCTGCGCGCCTATTGGGCGCTGGTACAGGATGCCGAGCGTTTTGTACGGCCGGAATGGATGCTCAGCGCCGATGCGCCGCACAAGGATTCCCTGCTGCGTTTCACCCGCACGTTCCGGCTGCCGTTTGAACCGGCGCAGGCCGTCTTGCAGGTGGGCGCCGATACCCCGTGCCGGATCTTGGTCAACGGCGAGGAGATTGGCCGGCAAGGCGGCTTTGACCCCTACCACACCTCGACGCGCATCCATCCGCATACGCTGCACAATCTACGCCAGGGGGGTAACCAGGTGACGATTGAGGTGCAGGATATGGGCGCGCCGACTGCGGTATTGGTCGACGGCAGAGTGGTGACCGAGGATGGCCGGGTGGCGTTATGGATCAGCGATGGCCGCTGGCAGGCGCAGCGCGATGACGGCCCTAGGATGCCGGTGCGCTTGCGCCGAAGCCAGCGGCCTGGCAACCACGGCATTGGCGATCCCGCCTTTGCGCATCTGTGGCGGCGCGCCCATCCGCTGCCTGCAGCCGGTTGGTTGGAGGATGCGCCGGAAGAGAATGTGGTGATGCCTGTGACGCCGGACCCGTTTGCCGGGCAGGCGCGCGCCGCCTGGCTGCGCTGGACGCTGCCGCCCGGCGCGATCGAGATGAGCGTGCCGATCAATGAACAGGCCCGGCTGTGGGTAGACGGGCAGGAGGTGTCATGGTCGGGCGGATCGGTGTCGCTGCCTCAATCGGATCGTGCGCGGCGCACGGCGATGATGCGGGTGGAACCGGAGCGCGGCGCGGGCGGTGGGGGCGTCCTGACCGGCCCGGTGACCTACACCATGGGCAGCGGCCCTATCGAACTCGGCCATTGGTCGGAACAGGGGTTGGCAAGCTATTCCGGCGGCGTGCGCTACCGGTCGAGCTTTGCGCTGGATCAGAAACCGGCGGGAGCAGTTGTGCTGGATCTGGGCCAAGTGCGCGGCACCGCCGAGGTCTGGGTCAACGGCGTCTCTGCCGGCACGCGGATCTGGTCGCCCTATCGTCTTGACATAACAGACGCAGTACAGCCGGGTGAGAACCGGGTCGAGGTGCTGGTGCTCAATACGCTCGCACCCTATCTGGCGGCGCACAGCCCCACGCATTACACTTTCCCGATCCAGATGCAGTCGGGGCTGGTGGGGCCAGTGCGGGTGGTGGCGCACGCAGAATAGGCCAGATAACCGGCACTTCAACTATGTAGGTGTGGTTGGAAAACCGCACCTACGAGAGAGGCAAGGGGACCCAAAGTGCCGGTCACGTTGCTAAGTCTGCCGGTGGATGCCATCCAACTGCTATCCAGTGGCGGCGCGCTCGGATGATGAAAGGATTGTTCAGTTGAAGCGCCTCCACGGTAGCGCGCCCTGTCGGTGTGATACCTTCAATCACAAGACCGGTCTGTCGCCAGACAAAATGCTCATGCCACGGCTGGCGGCGCGGGTTATAAAGGGGAACCTCCACACCATCTACGGGATCGACAGCACTCGTTCGCGCCCCCTTGTACCGGTTGCAGCGTGGACATGCTAACCAGAGATTGGATTCTGTTGACGCGCCGCCAAGTACCTGAGGAATGATATGCTCGATCTCCAGCGGCATGCCAATCACGGGTTCTTGTGTTTGACAGTAGCCACAGCGATAGCGTGCGGATTGTGCCACGCGTCTGCGAAGAGTCTGCGATATCGACGGCATAGTGCCAGCGCTGGAGTGAAATCGGCTAGTTGGATGTAAGTTTGTCTAGCTCATATCCTCGTTGCTTGAGGATTGAAGCTGCCTGAGCGCGGCGAACGAGGACACGATCGTACATATCGATCAACTCTTGTTGGCGCTGTGCTTCATCATCCGTAAGGGGGCGCTGTTGGGCAGCGTCGTTCAGTGCAGCGAGTTGGCGTTGTTGGTCGGCACTCATGGCGCTGGCTGCCAGCAGCCAGAGTACGTCGTCCGATAGACTGTCGAAGGCCGCTAACTCAGCCTCAACATCTGCCGGCAAAGGCGGTAGCCCCGGCAGTTCCTGCAAGAGCAAGTCACGCACGACCTCATCAATCGAACGATGCTGGGCGTCGGCCAGTTGTTGAAGCTGTTGCAATGTCTCCGTGGGAAGGGCAATTTGCACTAGGGCATCGGCCATAGCTATCTCCTGAACCAATCTTGCATACGCTGCCCATAAGTATACCATGTATCCCATGACTGGTAATACAGCAGGGGAGCCACGGCTGTGGCCTCCCTGCTGTATGTTTGTGAATCCTACTCCACGATCACCCGGTCAGTGCCGGAGCGGCCAAAGACTTCGGGGGTGTACATCTCCTCGGCCTTGGCGGGCGGGACGATGTATTCGCCCGGCGTCGTGGCGCGCGCCACATATGAGTAGTTGTAGACCCCTTCCCAGAGCAGCATAGTGAAGGCCTCGGCGCGCTCGTCGCGCAGGTTCTGGTGCTCATACCACGTCCACCACCACCACCAGCCCTCCTGCCGGTCGTTCGGGTCGGCGGGCACTTGTTCGGAGACGGCCAGCGCCGGGTTGATGGCCTCCAGCCCGGCGGGAAGCGGGTCGACCAGCGCCACATGATAGCGCCGGCTGTTGGCGACCATCGTCAGCCGCACGCGCACGCGCGCCCCCGCCTTGATATGCCAGACGCCGCCCTCGCCCAACTGCACATCGCCGGGGTCGTCGACCGGCTCATAGACGCGCTGCACGGTGAAGCCCATGTCGAGCGCGTCGAGATCCAGGTCATCTGGCGCATAGCGCAGCCCCAGCCGGTAGTAGAGCCGCCCGTCGCCCTCCTTGGCGATGATCACATCCTGTGTGCCGCCGGCGGGCATCGTGTCCGCCAGATAGCCCATCGGCACGGTCGTCTGGCGCGTGTCGGTGGTGCGTTCGCGGAACTCGTGGCTGCCGATGTAGGTGTCGCCCAGCCAGAGATTGGCGACGAAGTCGGGCGTCACCGATTCATAGGTGTTGAAGTAGCGGTCCAGCGCCACCAGCACAAAGACATTCTCCTGCGTGTTGTCCCAGCGCCCGCTGCGGCGACCGGAGAGCAGCCCGTTGACCACCTTGGGGATCAGGTCGCTGTCGGGCTGGTCGTTGATCAGCGCGTCGAGCAGCAGGGCGTCGGTGCGCCGGTTGGAATGGAGCATCAGATAGGCGTCGTCGCCGTAGGAGGTGGTGAAGTTGGCCGCCGATGCGGTCTCCACGGCCCGGTTGTCGACATGGCGGCGGATCGCCTCCAACTCGTCGACCGAGGAAGCGTCGTCGCTGAGCACCTGCCAGATCCAGGCGATGGCCTCCAGCGACTGATCCTCGATCGGGTATTGAGCGAGCAGGTCGCGCGCCTTGCCGGTGTCCACGTCGCCCATCAGGTCACGCACATAGAGCGCATAGGCGCTGAGCGCGTGGCGGGTCTCCGGGCCATACCAGGAGGGGTAGTAGTTTTCGACGTTGCGTAGATAGTCCAGCGCAGCCTGGAGCGTGCTGTCGGGCACGCTGTAGTCCTTCATCCGCGCCCGCTGCAGGGCGTGCGCGGCGTGGATGCTGTAGAAAGGCAACGACTCCCTGCCGCGCGTCCAGACCGGCCAGCCGCCTTCCATGTTTTGCATCTGCACCAGCCGGTCGATATCGCGCTCGACGGCCTGGTTGATCTCCTCCGGAGGGGGCAGCCCCTCCGTCTTGAAGGCAGCCAGCACATCGCGCAGCGAAGCCACGCCCAGGATGCGTGAAGCGATCTGCTCCGAGCATTCAAAGGGGTAGGCCATTAGATAGAGCACGGCATCGGTCAGGGTTTGCAGCGCAGTGGACGAGGTGGAGATCTCCAGCCCGCCGAACTGCGTATAGACGCCGCTGGGGGTCAGGATGGGCTGCACCACTGCGCCTGCGTCCAGCACGCCGTAGGTGGCAAAGGCTTCGGTGGTCGCCGGGGTATAGACCGGCATCTCGACCGTAGCGGCGTCGGCGTAGTCGCCGGAGACGGCTGCGATCTGGAGCCGCGCCGTGCCAGCGTTGTCCGTGGCGGCGGGGAAGCGCACTTCTACCCGGTCATTGGCCGGGATCTCGACGCGCTGCCCTGCGCCTGCGGTCAGGGTCAGGTTGGAGGTCTGGACAACCACGTCGACGCTCAGGGGGTCGTCGGTCTGATTTTGCACGACTACGGGCAGTTCGACGCGATCGCCGAAGTTGAGGAAGCGCGGGGCCGACGGGCGCACCATCAGCGGCAGGCGAGCGGTGAGGTTGGACTCGGCCATGCCGAAGTAGCGGCCCTCGGCCACGCCCACCACCATGACACGGTAGCGGGTTAGGTTGTCGGGCAGGGTGATCTCCACGCGCACACGGCCGTCGGCGTCGGTGCGCTCGCTGGGCGCAAAGGTCGCCAGTGGGTTAAAGTTGCTGCGGATCGTGATCGGCGTCTGTTCGCCCGCTTGCTTGCTAAGGTCAGCCTCGCCCATCGCCATATCGGCGGCGATGCTCTCCGACTCTTCCATCACTGCGCCTTCGGCGGCAGGCATGGCTGCTGCGGGCGCGCCGGTCGCAATGGCCGCAGGCGCTTCGGCGGGGCCACCGCCCCGGCCTCCCATCATCTGCTCGGCCAGCGCCTGCGGGTCGGCCAAGACGATGGAGGCGCGACCATAGGCGGCGTTGACATCAGAGCCGCGCTGCTGATAGAAGGTCTCGATGGGGTCGGCCAGTTGATAGTTGGTCAGCGCCAGGATCGCCTCATCCACCACCACGATCGCCAACTCGGCGTTTTCCACCGGCGCGCCGGAGGCATCCTTCACCTGCACGTCGAGCGTGGTTGAATCGCCCGGAGCGAACTCGGCAGCGGGCAAGGTGGCGCTGATCGCCAGGGTGCGGCTGAGCGGCGGCACAGGCAGGTTGATCTCGCCGCCCGCATAGGCCGGGCGCTTGGGCAGGTCGGGGATGGTTCCCCCAGGGATCGTCCCACCGGGAATAGCGCCGCCGCCGTCGCCGGTGCGTTCCACTGCCCCAACTAGCTCCACATGCACATAGAGGTTGGGGATATAGGCCTCGACGATGGGCACGCGCAGCGTGGTAGTCGTCTCGCTCATGGTAAAACGCGTGCTGGAGAGGATGCCGCTGCGGTTGATCGTGACCAGCGCTTCGGCGGGCGCAAAGGGCGCTTGCACCAAGATTTCGGCGGTCTCGCCCGGCTGGTAGCTCTCCTTGTCGGGGATGAGCATGACCTCTTCACGCTCGACCTGGCGCGCCGCGGGCCGCTTGCCGCCGGAGACCCAGCGCGTTAGCTCGGTCAGGTTGGCGCGGCCCTGGCTGTCGGTGATGGTGGCGGTGATGCGATATTCGCCGCCTTCGGTCGTCTCAAAGGTGCAGCGCACCGGCTCCAGCCCCGACCCGACGGCGCATTCCTGCACGTCGGCCTCTTCCTGCACCCACTGGTTCTTTTCCCATTTCCATTCCTGGCGGGCGGCGCGCATCGCAATGGGCCGGTCTTCGACGGGGTTGCCGTCGAGGTCGGTGACGATGGCGTCGATCTCCAACGGCTGCCCCTGCTCTACAAAGGTGCGTGCGCTGCGCAGACCGACATAGAGGTCGGCGGGATGGATGAGCAGGCTGGTCGTCGCCGCCCAGGCCTGGCGGTTGACATCCATGACCACGGCTTCGGCCCGCACGCTGTAGGGTTGCGGGTCGCCCGTGGCGCTGAAGTCCATGCGCAAGAAGTGGTTGCCCGCGGGGTCGGTGCGGCTGGTATAGTTCCAGGTGGATGAACTCCCGTCCGGTTCGCTGTACCGTTCGCCATACCACCACCAGGGGATCCACTTGCCAAAGACAAAATCGGGCCAGTTGGGGGGCGAATAGCTGCTGGGCGAGGCGGTCACGTTCCAGGTGGTGTCGGCGTTGGGCAGCGGCCCGCCGGCAAAATAGGCGGCGTTGACCGCGACCACGGCGCTCTCGTCGACAAAGAACGGCCCTTCGCCCTCGTTGCGCGCCGTCACGGCAAACTCCGGACGGCGGAATTCCTGCACCTGAATGCTGTAATAGTAGTCCGTGTTGTAGACGTCGCCTGCGCCGCTGACATTGAGATAGATATTGGCGTAGCCCAGGTTGACGTTTTCGGGCAGAGTAAAGGCGAAGTCAAAGCCGCCCAGGTCGTTGAGGTCGGTGATCTCCTCGACCAACATACTGCCCTGGGGGTCATAGACCTGGTAGCGCACGGAGGTAGCGCCGCTGAGTGGGCCGACATCGCCGCCCTTGCCCGCGCCGACGCGCCGGATCCAGCCCTTAAGATGAACTTCCTCGCCGGGCCGGTACATTTGGCGGTCGTCAAAGACATACCAGCGCGCTTCATCCTGGACGGGATAGCTTTGCCAGCCGCCATAATAGCCATAGGGACTCTGCGGCAGGATGGCGAGGTCGCCGCCCAGGCGCGCCACCAGCAGCGGCGTCGACGTTGCCGGCAGGCTGAGGGTGGCTGTGCCCTCCGCGCCGGTGGTCTGGGTCCGGCTGCCGTCCAGGAAGCTGACTTCGGCGCCGGCCAGCGGGTGGCCGTCGGTCAGCGCCGTGGTCCAGGCCAGCAGTTCTTGGTTGTCATAGAAGGCATCCAGCCCGATCTGCGTCACCTGCACCCAGGCGACCACGTTCTGGTTATAGCGGTCGCGGCGAAAGATATTGATCCGCGCATCGTCCACTAAGACGATCAGATGTCCCACCTCGCCGCTCAACGCTTCGCTCAGGTCGATGGTAGTCTCGACCAGCGTGTCCGGCTCCGCCTCGATCTGGAAGACGCTGTTGAGCACCTGGCGGCCCGGCAGGGGCGGCGGCGAATTGCTCCAGCGCTCATTGAGATAGTTCTGATAGGCGGGCCAGTCCTGTGGCGTCACAGCATAGGCGCGCACGCGCAGCCGGTCATAGTTGGTGCTGAAGACCGAGAAGGTGGGCGTGCCCGCCGAGGGGTCGACGGTGAGCAGAGGCGGGGCGCTGCTGTAGAGCGCCTGCGGCGCGGAGCCGGTCTGGAAGGTCAAGGTTTGGTCTTGGCCGAGCGTCTGGCCGAAGACGTCCTTGAGTTCGGCGTCGAGCGTCACCGCATAGGTCGTGCGGCCCTGGGTCGTGCCGACCAACTGTAGGGTCGAGCCATAGTGCTGGATGGCTAGGTCGGCTACCGCCGGGGAAACCGTGACCAGCTCGTCGAAGTTGTTTTCGGGGTCGAGCGGGTTATTAAAGTTGATGCCGAAGGGGGTCATCGGCGGGCATTCGTCGCCGTAGCTGCACCACTGATCGATCACGCGCAGCGGCGCATAGGTCTGGAATGAGAAGGACTGCACCTCGGTGGTGGTCAACGGCCCTTCGGCGGAAGGGGTGCCGGGGCCGATATTGACCGTGACGGTTGTGTCGGGCGGCAATTGCTCGGCGGCGCGGAAGGCCAGCCAGCGCCCCTCGCCGATGCGCTTGGCGAGCGCGCCGGCGCGCGGGTCGGCGGCGACCTCGGCGGCGCTTGCCGGCTGCACGGCGTAGGGCTGCCCGCCTGCGGTGACGTGGATCGTCTCCAGGACGGCGGCGAGGTCGATGCGCTGGTCAAACCCGACCAGGAAGAGCGGGTCGCGGCGCTGCGGCCCGCCCGAAGGCAGCCAGAAGGTCAGGCGCGGGGCGGGGGTCGAAAAGCTCCAACGGACAGCCTCGGCCAGTTCGCCGCCGGTGACAGAGGCCGTGCCCGCTGGGACGGTGGCGGTAAAGACTGTGGCCATGGGGAAGCGTTCGTTTTCGCCGCCCGCATATTCAAAGGTCAGCGTTTTGGCGCCGACCCAGCGCCAGATCCCCGGTACGCCCGGCGTCAACTGCACCGGCGCATCTTCGGCGGCCAACTGCTCCACCGTGCCCAGCGGGATCATAGGCTGGTTAAAGGTGACGCTGAGGAAAGGCGCCAGCGGGATCGGCCCTTCGGGTGCATAGCGCAACACCTGCAGCGGCCCGCTCTCCGCTTCGACGGAAGGCGTCAGCGCCAGCGTTTCGGCGATGGGAAATGGTTCGGCAAGGGTCGCGCCGGCGCGCGGCGGCAGGATCGACTGTTCAGGCAGCCGGAATGTCTGGACGTCACTTTCCGGCGTAGACAGCGGGGAGAGCCGCTGCACTACGAATTGGATCTCGTCGTCGGCAAGCGGCTGGGAGGGCGCAGGCGTTGGCTGGGCGGTCACTTGGGGCTGCTCCGCGCCTTCGCTCAACACGATCTGCAACCCCCCTTGGCTGGTAGCGGGATTTCCCAATTCGTCCACAAAAATCTCCTGTGTGCCGGCGCGGGCAAAGGCCGCGCCGCGCGTGCGAATGGTGGGGCTGCTGTAGACCGGGCCGAGTGTGGCGGCCAGCAGGCTGACGATCATCAGCCCGGCCAAGATCGCCCAGAGCGAGCGCCGCCGAGTAAGCCGGTGGGTGAGCCGATGGGTGAGCGGGCGAGTGATGCCGCGCATAGCGCCTCCTCCCCTTGGTAGGAACAGTTGGATCGATTGGGTGCAACGTATCTGGGGAACGGGTAGACCCCGCAACCATTTTTGAGACGCCGGGACACGACGTCTGTTGCTCAGGTCTTCATTCTGCTATATAGACGGAGAGCGGCGGGCGCTTGTTCCCACTGCCCACCAGATGAATTGTGTACAGGCCGGGCCTATTGTCCCCCGCCCAGCCATTGGGGCAGATGTTGGAGAAGATAGAGCGGCCCCGCCCCGATCCAGATCAGGACGATGTATTTGATGCTCTTGCCCAGCCCGACCGC
>JADLFO010000238.1 GCA_020845455.1 Caldilineaceae bacterium | reverse complement strand
TTGGTCGAGGCCGGGCATGAGGTGATCAACCTGAGCCGGGGGCAACATGCGCCCTATCAGCCCCATGCGGCTTGGCAGCAGGTGCAGCAGGTGACGGTCGACCGCGCCGCCGCCGAGCAGGACGGCAGCTTTGGCGACCAGGTCGCCTCCTTGCAGCCCGACGTGGTGATCGACCTGATCTGCTTTACGCCGGAAAGCGCGCGGCAGATCGTGGGCGCGCTGCGCGGGCGCGTGCAGCATTTTCTACACTGCGGCACAGTCTGGGTGCATGGCCCGACCGTGCATGCGCCCACGACCGAGGACGAGCCGCGGCGGCCCTTTGGCGACTATGGCATCCGCAAAGCCGCCATCGAGCGCTATCTGCTCGACGAGGCGCGCCGCGGCGACTTTCCCGCCACCATCCTGCATCCGGGCCATATTGTCGGCCCCGGTTGGAACCCGTTGAATCCGGCAGGCCATTTTAACCCGGAGGTGTTTGGGCGGCTGGGCCGCGGCGAAGAGATCACGCTGCCCAACCTGGGCATGGAGACCGTGCATCATGTCCACGCCGGCGACGTGGCGCAGATCTTCATGCAGGCCATGAGCCATTGGAGCGGCGCGGTGGGCGAGAGCTTTCATGCCGTCTCGCCCCAGGCGTTGAGCCTGCGCGGCTATGCCGAGCGTATGGCGGACTGGTTTGGACAGACGGCCAACCTGCGCTATCTGCCCTGGGAGGAATGGACGGCCACCGTCAGCGCCGACGAAGCCCGCGCCACCTGGGATCATATCACCCACAGCCCCAACTGCAGCATTGCCAAGGCGCAGCGGCTGCTGGAGTACCGGCCGCGCTACAGCTCGCTGCAGGCCGTCCAGGAGGCCGTCTCCTGGCTGATCGCCCAAGGGACCGTGCCGGCAGGGATGGCGCAATGAGCGAGACGATCCCGATCTACACCATCGGCTACGGCAGCCGCACCCTGGAAGAGTTTATGGCCGTCCTCCAACAGCATCAGATCGCCTATCTAGTCGATGTGCGCAGCGCGCCCTATTCGCGCTATAAACCGGAATACTCTAAGGAGGCGCTGGCGAGCGCGCTGCAAGCGCAGGGGATCCGCTATCTTTTTCTGGGCGATACGCTGGGCGGGCGGCCCACGGACCCAGCCTGTTATGTAGACGGCAAGGTCGACTATGATAAGGTCAAGATGCTGGCGGTCTATCAACAGGGAATCGAACGGCTGCACGCGGCCTTTCGCCAACAGCAGCGGGTGGCGCTCATGTGCAGCGAGGGCAAACCCGAGCAATGTCACCGCAGCAAGCTGATCGGCGTCTCGCTCGACGCGCTGCAGGTCCCGCTCGCCCACATCGATGACACGGGCGCGCTTCAGACCCAAGCCGAGGTGATGCAGATCGTCACCGGCGTGCAGCTTTCCCTGTTCGGCGATACCGGATTGACCTCGCGCAAACGCTATCGTCCGGCGGCCCCAGCAGGATATGAACCCTATCCAGATGACATCCCCCTAGACGATGAAGAGTAGCTAACTTCCCACCACCAAACAGGAATCCCCCAATGACTCAACCCCGAATTGTGACCATTGGCGTCTATGGCTATAGCGAGCAGGAGTTCTTCGCCGCCCTGCAAGCAGCGCAGGTAGACCTTTTTTGCGATATCCGGCGGCGGCGCGGGGTGCGCGGCAGCCAATATGCCTTTGCCAACAGCCGGCGGCTGCAGGCCAAACTGGCCGATCTGGGCATCGCCTATCGCCATGTGGCGGCGCTGGCCCCCAGCACCAACGTGCGCCATATGCAGTATGCCGTGGACAAAGCGCTGCACACCGCCAAGCGCCGGCGTGCAGCGCTCGACCCCGCGTTCATCGCTGCCTATGCCCAGGAATGCCTGGCTGGCTTTTCACCTCAAGCCTTTCTCGACGAACTGCCCGCCGATGTAAAAGTCGCCGCCTTTTTCTGCGTAGAGCGCGCGCCCGAAGCCTGCCATCGCTCTTTGGCCGCAGCCCAGTTCGCCGCGATCGGGCTAGAGGTGGAGCACATCCGGTGAACGTGTTGATCGTCGCCAAGACACGCATGGGCACAGGCGCCTGCATCGGCGCGATCACCAAGAGGGGTGAGAGCGTACGTTTGCTGGCTGCCGATGCCGAGGTCAACGAACGCTTTAACTTGGAGTATGAGATCGGCGATGTCTGGGAACTGCTCGACTGCAGCCCGCCGGAGGCGATCATCCCACCGCATACCGAAGACCTGGTAGTCTGGAGCAAACGCCGGCTTCGCACGTCGAATAAGCTGCTTGCAGCGATCCGGCGTTTTATGCCGCCTGCCTGCGGTGGGTTGGATGTACTGTACGGCGGCATGCTCCAGCTATCCAACAGCGGGCGCGTCTATGTTGGGCAGGATGCGATCCCCAAAACAAGCACGCTCTTCTGGCAGCCGGATCGCCCGCTGCACTTTTTGATCAGTTCGCGCGGCCATTTCCGCTATGCCTATCCAGGCGACGAAGGCGGGCGCTATCTGACCTATGTCGGCTTTCAGCCGCCGGTGGAGACGCTGCCTGCGGGCATCCTGCTGCGCGTCTCGCTGGCGCGCTGGTGGCAGCCGCGCGACCATCCCGAAGAGGAGCCGCGCTGTTACGCCCAGATCTCAGGCTGGTTTGAGGATGAGCCGATCGATATGCCGCTAACCCCTGCGGTGACGCTGGGGCTGCCCAGACACACAACGCTGCCGCGTGTTCAAGTCGATATGCATGCGCTCTTACACCGCCATTTTGGCTTCCGCAACTTTCGCCCTCAGCAGCAAGAGATCATCGAAGCGATCCTGGCGCGCCAGGACGCGCTAGTGGTGATGGCCACCGGCGCGGGCAAATCGCTCTGCTATCAACTGCCTGCGCTCGCCTTTGAGGGGTTGACCTTAGTCGTCTCACCGCTGATCTCGTTGATGGAGGATCAGGTGGCGCACCTGCATCATTGGGGGATTGCAGCAGCAGGCCTGCATAGCCTTCTGTCCGGCCAGGAGTATAACAGCGTAGTGCGCGCCGCCCAGACCGGCGCGCTCAAGCTGCTCTATCTTGCGCCGGAGACGCTGCTCCGGCCCCACATTCTCAATCTGCTCGATCAGCTCAACGTCGAATGCTTGGTCGTCGACGAGGCACACTGTATTTCCGAATGGGGCCACGACTTTCGCCCTGAATATCGCGACTTGATCCAAGTCCGCAGTCAATTTCCCCATATTCCTTGCGTGGCGATGACCGCGACCGCCACACCGGCAGTGCGCGATGATATCGCTGCCGCCCTTGGGATCGGCGCAGGCAGCCGCTTTGTGGGGGCCTTCGACCGCCCGAACCTCTATATTGCTGTCCAAGAGCGTGGGGCAGGGGTGCGGCAGGTGCTAGACTTTCTCCAGGCCCACCGAGAGCAGTCTGGCATCATCTACTGCAACACACGCCGTCAGGTCGACGAACTCACCGCCGACCTGCAAGCCGCAGGCGTGGATGCGCTGGGCTACCATGGGGGTATGGGCGACGCGCAGCGCGCCGAGCATCAACGCCGCTTCACGCGCGATACCGTACGCGTCATGGTCGCCACGGTCGCCTTTGGTATGGGCATTGACAAACCCGACGTGCGCTTTGTGCTGCACTACAACATGCCCAAGAACCTGGAAACTTATTTCCAGCAGATCGGCCGCGCCGGGCGCGACGGCGGCCCTGCCGACTGTCTCATGCTCTATACGCGCCAAGATTTTGTCACCGCCCGCGGGTTGATCGACCTTTCCGACAGTTCGGAGACCCACCGGCGGCAGCAGCATGTGCTGCTTCAACAGATGGTCGACTGGACCTTGTCGCCCACCTGCCGCCACGGCCGTCTCCTGACCTACTTCGGGCAGGATGCGCCCCAGATGTCCTGCGACATGTGCGACAACTGCCGCACGCCACGGCAGGAGGAACAGCCCGACGATCTGACCGAGGTCGCACGCCTCTTTCTCGAATGCTGCCGCGATACCCGCGAGATGTTTGGCGCGGGTCATCTCATCAACATCTTGCGCGGCTCGCGCGCCCAGAGCGTGCTGCGCTGGCAGCATGATCAGTTGACATACTATGGAGCGGGGCGCAGTCTTTCGACCGCGCGTTGGCAAGACCTGGTGACCCAATTTCGCCAACAGCAGTTGGTCGCCCTCACCCAACATGGCGGCCTCTATTTGACCGAACAGGGTCGCGCCGTGCTGAACGGCGCTTCGGTCTGGGGGCGGCTGCAGGCGATGCCGCGCGCCGCAGAAGCCTATGCCACACCGTCACCGCACGATTACGACGAGGAACTCTTTGCGCGGCTGCGTGAACTGCGCCGACAGATGGCCGAAAACGAGCGGATCCCGCCTTATATAATCTTCGGCGACCGTTCGCTCCAGGAGATGGCAACCTACTACCCTCTGAGCAAAGAGTCGTTTGCCGCTATCTATGGCATAGGTGAATACAAGCTGACCCACTACGCCGCGCGCTGTATTGAGGTCATCCAGGCATACTGCGCCGAACACGGGCTGGCGGAACGGCCGCGGCCAGAGCGAACAGACGCACCCGCACGCGATCAAGCTGGCCCAAACCGCACACGCAGAGGCCGCATTCTCTATGCTGTGCAGCAATTGGAGCGGGGCAGGACGGTCAATGAGATTGCAGATGAGTTGGGCTTGCGCTTAACGACGATTGTGGGTTATCTAGAGAGATACATCGGCACAGATCGGCCATTATCCATCGCATCCTTGATGAAGACATCTGTATTGAGCGCCGCCGAGCAGGCCGAGGTCTTTGCCCAGTTTGACCGGCTCGGCATCGAGCGGCTCAGCCCGATTTTCGAAGCGTTGGATGGCCGTGTCTCCTATCTGGAACTGCGCTTGCTCCGGCTGTGCTACCGGCTGCGCATGACGACCTAGCAGGGATGCACACAAAGACAGGTAGCACGACGGCAGGCGAACGAAAAAAACGGCCCCGGCTGCACGCTGCAGGCCGGGGCCAGGTGAAACAACCTAACGCTTATTCGTAATAAACCACTTCGGCGTCGGGCGGGCCGTAGAGGATTTGCGAGCCGCGCCGGTCCACCTCGGTGATCGCCAGCTTGGGGTCGCCCACGCCGCCGCAGAAATAGTGCATCACCGACTGCGGGTCATATTCCGTCAGGTCGATGGTGTGATCGAGCGACTCGTTGGGGCACAACGGCGGCGCGCCGCTGCGGATGTGCTCGTGGCGAAAGCCCAGCACATGGCCCAATTCATGGCGCAGCACGCCGATGGGGTCAAACCCCATATTCTCCTTGAAAAAGGAAGGGTCGATCACCACATGCCGTTCCTCCGGCGGGTCGTTGGGGAAAAAGGCAGAGGCGATAAAACGCCCGCCGGCATTGACCAACTCCACCGTAAAGATCGGTTTGGAGGTCTCCTTGCTTGCCCCGTCCCCCGGCTCCTCACCGGGTTCCTCACCTGGCTCGTCGCCGGTGTCGGCGGCGGCCTCGTGGCGGAAGTTGACGCCGCAGGTCGCTTCCCAATCGGCCGTGGCCTGTGCCATCGCCTCGACGACCTGCTGATAGCGCGCCTCGCTGTCAAAGCTCTTCCGCAGCACGGCGTAGGTCAGCACCAACCCCTTCTTCCAACGCACCTTGCGGTTGTCGTCGTCGACAATCCCGACTAGCTCCTGGCGATCTACGCCCAGCCCGCGCTCCTGCCGGGCTTCTAGCTCGGCGCGTTCCTCGGCATAGCGCGCCAGTTCCCTCTCATCCAAGAGGAGATCGCCCTCGACCACTGTGTATTCCTTGCCGTGGACGGTGACTCGGCGTTTGGTGGCTTTGAGTTCGGCCAGGATTTCGCTTGCGCTTCGTGCCATTGGTTCTCCCTTCTGAAATTTATCGTCAACTCACCTTCTGCAATCAAGTTGACGATAAATCCGCCAAAAGGATGCGGCCAACCTGGCGGGGCCGTCGCTTGCCGGGGGTTGCATTTCACAATGGGGCGGACTGTCACGCTGAGTCGGCACCGCTTGTGGCGCGAAGCATCTCTCTGCCTCTGGATGCACTGCCTAGAGAGACCCTTCGCCGCAGACGGCGGTGCTGCGCACCACTGCGTGAACAGGGTGACAAGCACACGCATCCAGCGTGAGATACCCCGTTGCCGCGCGGCACAATAACGGGTGTACAATAGGATGGATTGTACATTGTGACACAATCTAGGAATTGCCGAGGATTGCAGAATGGACGCTTCAACTTCCGCGCACCGCGTGCTGCTGCTGCTCACGGCGCGCAGCTATCGCGGCGAAGCCTTTGCCCAGGCCGCGCACCGGCTCGGCGTCGAGGTCGTGCCGGTGGTCGATATGCAGGCCCCGCTGGCCGAACACTGGGGCTACCGGCTGGGCGTCGATTTCAACCGGCCTGCCGCCGCCATCCAGCGCATGGTGGACGATGCCGCGCAGCGCCCAGTCTCCGCCATCCTAGCCGTGGACGACTCCGGCGTGGTGCTGGCGGCAGCGGCGGCGCAGCGGCTCGGCCTGCCCCACAACGACCCGGCGGCTGCCCTGGCCGCACGCGACAAGTTCACCATGCGCGGCCTGATGGCCGCGGCGGGCGTGCCCTGCCCGGTCTTTCGCCGCTTTGCCTTCAACGATGACCCGGCGGCGGTCGCCCAGCAGGTCGACTATCCCTGTGTCGTTAAACCGCTCAACCTCAACGGCAGCCGCGGCGTCATGCGCGCCGATTCACCTGCCGAGTTTACGGCCGCTGTGGCGCGGCTGGCGCGCATCCTGGCCCAGGAACCGCCCGGCGCAGCCTGTACCCACTATCTGGTGGAAGACTTTATCCCCGGCCGCGAGGTGGCGCTGGAAGGGCTGCTCGACCAGGGCAAGCTGACCGTGCTGGCGCTCTTCGACAAACCCGACCCGCTGGACGGCCCCTTCTTTGAGGAGACGATCTACGTCACCCCCTCGCGCCTGCCCGCCGATGTACAGGCCGCCATCGCCGGCTGCGCCGGGCGCGCCGCCCACGCCCTGGGGCTGCGCATGGGGCCGGTGCATGCCGAGCTGCGCGTCAACGGCCAAGGGCCGTGGATGCTGGAGATAGCGGGCCGCTCGATCGGCGGGCTGTGCGGCCAGACACTGCGCTTCGACGCCGATCAATCGCTGGAGGATCTGATCTTGCGCCAGGCGTGCGGGCTGCCCATCCCCTCCACCCGGCGCGCCGGCCGCGCCAGCGGCGTGATGATGATCCCCATCCCCCAAGCGGGCATCCTGGCCGGAATAGCCGGCGTGGACGCGGCGCGCACCGTGCCGCACATCGAAGAGGTGACGATCACGGCGCGGCTGCACTATCCGCTTGTGCCGCTGCCCGAAGGCGACAGCTATCTTGGCTTTATCTTTGCCCGCGCCGAACAGCCCGACGAGGTGGAGGCCGCCTTGCGCGCTGCCCATGCTTGTCTGCGCTTTGAGGTTGTGCCGGAGTTTTCTTTAGAATTGTAGGTAAGGGCACGGCTTGGACCATGTCGCCTATTTTCGCAACGTTCTACCTATTGTACCTGTGAATCATCCACGCCCGAAGACGAAAGGACTCACCGTGTTTACAGATACGCGGCTGCCTGCGAGCACCCCGGAAGCCCAGGGGATCCCCTCCACAGCCATCCACGCCTTTGTCGACGCCGTCGAAGCCCAGATCGACCGCTTTAACAGCTTTATCCTGCTGCGCCACGGCCGGATGGTGGCGTCGGCCTGGTGGCCGCCCTATGCGCCCGACCTGCCGCATATGCTCTTTTCGCTCAGCAAGAGCTTCACCTCCACTGCTATCGGTCTAGCCGTGGCCGAGGGCCGTCTGACGGTGGATGACCCGGTGCTGCGCTTCTTCCCCGACGACGCCCCCGCCGAAGTGAGCCAAAACCTGGCCGCCATGCGGGTGCGCCATCTGCTCTCGATGTCCACCGGCCATGATGTGGACGCCACGGGCGGCGCGACCAGTGATGCAGATGGCAACTGGGCGCGCGGCTTTCTGGCCCAGCCGGTGACGCACGAACCGGGAACCTATTTTGTCTATAACAGCGCCGCTACCTACATGCTCTCGGCCATCATCCAAAAGCTGACGGACATGACGCTGCTCGACTATCTGACCCCACGGCTGTTCGAGCCGTTGGGCATCGAGGGCGCGACCTGGCAAAGCTGTCCGCGCGGCATCAACGTCGGCGGCTGGGGCCTGGCGATCAAGACGCAGGACATCGCCTGTTTCGGGCAACTCTACCTAGACCAAGGCAAATGGCAGGGCCAACAGATTGTGCCCGCCGCCTGGGTGGCAGAGGCGACGGCCAAGCATGTGAACAATGACAACGACCCCAAGCGTCCGGTTGACTGGAAACAGGGCTATGGCTATCAGTTCTGGCGCTGCCGTCACAACGCCTATCGCGGCGACGGCGCGTTTGGCCAATACTGCGTGGTGATGCCCGACCAAGACGCGGTGTTGGCGATCACCAGCGGCGTGCCCGACATGCAGGCCGTGTTGAATCTGGCGTGGGAGCATCTGCTGCCCGCCATGCAGGATGCGCCGCTGCGCGAGAACGGCAAGGCGCTGCAGAAGCGGCTGGCGGGGCTGGAGATCTGCCCGCCGCAGGGCGAGGCGACCTCCCCCATGGCGGCGCAGGTGTCGGGCAAAAGCTATCGCTTTGGCAAAAATAAACAGGGAATTCGCAGCCTGCGCTGCGAGTTTGGCCACAAAGGCGCGGTGCTGACGATGCAGACCGCCGACGGCGAGGATCGCGTCGAGTTGGGGCATGGCGACTGGAAGCCGGGCGCGGCGCTTTTTGACCGCGGCGAAACCCGCCCGGTCATGGCGGGCGGCGCGTGGACCGCCCCCTGCACCTACACAGCGCAGCTTTGTTTCCACACCACGCCCTTCATCGTCACCACGACGCTGCGCTTTGAGGGCGACACGGTACGCTACCAACCCCAAGTCAACGTAGGCTTTGGGCCGAAGCGCCGCCGCGCGCTGCTGGGGCGGCAGAAGTAGGAACAAGGATATCCCTAAAAAAGCGACTCGGCAACGCAATATACCAACATCGCCGGGTCGCTTTTAGGGTTATTCGCAAATTATGTCTAGAATTTGCCTGCAAATGTAGGTTTTTGGTCTACTCCGATTCGACCACTCTTCAACGATACCAGCCTTGGCGAGAACGCAGCTTCCGGCTTATGGCGCGGTCGTTATCACAAGGGGGAAGTTACAAGATGGATTGGGATGTTAGCAAGCCATGGTATCATGGCTCGCCTACTAAGCTGACATGGCTGCGAATCGGCAGCACGATCACGCAAGCCCGCGACCTAGCGCGGGTCTTTTCGCATAAACCAACCTTGGTGTGTCAAGATGTTGACGCAGCAGGGCAGCGCATACTCAGGCACAATGGGACGCAGCCGGGCTATCTCTATCGGCTTGTGACGCCGCTTGGCGCGACGGAGATTGAGCCGCATCCGACGAGCACGATGGAGGCCGGTCAGGAATGGTTGACGCGGTATGAACTTGAGGTTGAGCTAGTGGAGCCAACCCTCGTTGACGCCGCGGAAGTCCTGAGTGAGGCAGAGGTCGCCGCCCTGTACAGAAGGGCGGCAGAGCAACGCGCGACCTGAGAGTGATCTCCTTAGCTCGACGCGCCGGCATAGCGGCAGCCGGGTCATACGAATTCGCCGGTCATCAATAACGGTAAAGTGACCTGCCCAATCGTCTCGGCTGCCAAGTATAGCTACGATAGCTTTTGCTACCTCTGTGGGAGAAGATGCGCTCATGCCCCGACCGCGGCTAGGCACATCTGTTCAAACTGGGCGGCGCTGCGCGTCCAGGAAAAATGCTGCTCGGCAAAGGCGCGGCCCCGCGCGGCCAGCCGCGCCTGTTCATCCGGGCGCGACAGCAGATCGGCGACGCGCCGCGCAAAGCCTTCGCCCTCGTCCGCCACGCAGACCGGCGCTTCCACGCCGTCGCCCACACGCAACCCTTGGGCCGCGATCTGCGTGGTGACGATCGGGATCTCCATCGCCAGCGCTTCCTGCAGTTTGTTCTGCATCCCCGCCCCAAAACGCAGCGGCGCCACAAAGACCGCGGCCTGCTCCAGATAGTCGCGCAGGTCTTCGACAAAGCCCGTGACGGTCACGTCGGGGTGCGCCTGCGCCCGCTGTATCAGCGCCGGGGTCGGGCTGCGCCCCGCCAGGATCAGCCGAACATTGGGGACCAGGGCGCGCAGATGCGGCATGATGTTGTCGACCAGGCGCAGCGCGGCGTCCTCATTGGGCGAATAGTCCATCACGCCGGTAAAGATCACCGTATTGGGCTGTGGCGTGCGCGTGCGCCGCGTCCAATAGTCGATATCCAGCCCATTGGGGATGACCGCGGCGTCGCTGCCCGGCCCCAAGATCACATCGCGGTCGCGCTGCGAGATAAAGGCCACCTGCCGCGTCGCCTGCACCATCTTGCGCTCGACGCGCCGCACCTGCAAGTAGCGTAGCCCCAACGCCGCCGCCATCGCCGGGTTGACATGCTGCATTTTGGTGCGGATGCGAAACGAGGTGGCGTCGCAGAAGTCGACAACCATGGGCAGGTCGTGCCAGCCCTCGACGGCGCGATAGCAGTCCTTGCCGTGAAACAGCACCACGTCGAACTGCGCTTCGCACGCCAGCCGGCGTAGGGCCTGCCGCATTTGCTCCACGCTGCGCCGCAGCCCGATCTGCTGGGCCAGCGGGCGACCGACCAGCGGCAGCCGCTTGGCGATGGCCTGCCCCGCCGATGCCGTCGAGCCGTTGGTCTTAAAGATGATGACCTGTTCGGTGATCGCCTGCATTTCGCTCAGCGCAACTTCCTTGATCGGGGCACGCTCCAGCGTGAGCAAGGTGATGGCGTGGCGCTTGGCCAGTTCGCGCAGAATATAGTAATGGCGGTAGGAGCCGCGCAGCGCCGGGTGTTGAAAGGTCGGTGTGATGTAGAGGATTTTCATGCGCTCACCCAAGCGTGCATCTGCAAGCGCAGAACCGGCAGCGACGTGTTGTGCCCCACGTTGATGCGGCGCAACTGCAACCGGTCGGCGGTTTTCAGATCGTTGATGCCGTGCCCAGTCAGAAAGGCGAGCGCAAAACCGGCCTGCTGCAACACCTGCATCACCTCGGCATTGGCCCCGCCGCTCGGATAGGCAAAGATGGGCAGAGCCGCGCCGGTCTCACGTTCCAGGTCGTGCAGCGAGTCGAGCGCCTCCTGGCGCATGGCGTCGGGCGCGACGCGCGTCATCAACGGGTGGTTGCGCGTGTGCGCGCCCAGCGTCACCCCCTCCCGCGCCAGCCGGCGCAGCGCGTCCCAGCCCAGCACCGCCGCCGGCGGGGGCGGCATCCCCAGGGCTTGACAGACCTGCTCGACCCACTGCATGGCCTCGGCGTGGGGCAGCGTCTTGACGTAGTCGCGCAATTGGCTGAAGGCCTGTTCACGCTGCGCCGAGGTCTTGAGCGCAAACCGGCCCAGCGGCGACTGCACCTCCTGGTCACTGCCCGCCAGCGCCAGCGCATGATAGAGGCGATCCCACCAGAAGACACGTTCAGGGTGGTCGGGGAAGCCCGTGGGCACAAAGAGCGTAGCAGGCAGCCCCAGCCGCCGCAGGATCGGCCAGGCGTTTTCGGCAAAATCGACATAGGCATCGTCAAAGGTGACCAAGAGCGAGCGCGGCGGCAGCGGCTCCCCGTCTGTATGAAAACGCAGCAGGTCGGGCATGTCGATCACGTTGTATGCCGCGGCCACATAGCGCATCTGCTGCTCAAAATCGCGCGGGGAGACCATAATGCGCGGGTAGACCCCGGCGGTGCGCGCCGGGTTTTCCACCCGATGATAGGTCAAGACGCGCAGCAGGTCCGCCTGTTCCCCCTGCCTGCGCTCCAGGAGGGATAGAAACCGGATAAAGGCGGGGGCATTGATCGCCCGCCGGGCGGCATTTTTCAGGGTTTTCTGAAGGGTCATCGTGGGGGTCCGGGTCAGTTCTCGTTGGCTTTGCGGTACAGCTTGCGTGCGATCTTGGCGATCTCCGCCAGGCCGGGCCGCGGGTCATCCAGCGACACGATGTCAAAGCGGTGGCGCGGATTAAAGAGGTTGAGAAATGCCTTCAGCGCTTCACGCCGGGGAGGCATCTCCACAAAGGGATAACGCTGTTTGCCCATCAAGACGGTGAGCATCCAGCCGATATCCAACTCCAGGTTGCGCGAGCACACGCCCGCGGCATAATTCACCGCCGGTGCGGCGGGCGGCAGGGACGGCTCCGTCAAATAGAGTTCCGCCAGCCGCCGTGGGAAATCCATGCCGCTGTGGACGGCGAGCGGCAGCGACCCCCAGACGCGGCCGTTGATCTCCATCAATTTGGGGCCGGCCTCGCCCACCTTGAACTCCACCATCGCCAGCCCCGTCCAGCGCAGATGGCCCAAAAGCCGCCGCGCATAGTCGTACATCTCCGGGTCCAGGGGCACGCCCTCACGGAAGGTGCTGACGCCGCCGGTGAGCGGCGTCTCACGCAGCCGCTTGTGCTGGAATGCGGCGAGCGGCTGTCCGCAGTCCATCAGCAGTTCGACGCCATAGCCCACCCCGCGGTGATATTCTTGCAGCAAGACCGGGCAGACCCCCTCATAGCGCCGCATCTGGGCCGCCAGGTCGCCCGCATCGGTGGCGTAGGAGACCTTAAAGGCTGCGATCCCCGCCTGCTCTTGATAGAGGCGCGAAAGCTGCGGCTTGACCACCACCGGCCAGGCAAACGCCCGCGCCGCCTCTACCGCCTCTTGGACGGTATGCACCCAGCGCGTGGCGGGGATGGGGACGCCCAACTGCTCGGCCAGCGCCAGGGTCTTATTTTTGTCCATCGCCGCCAAGAGCGCGCCGGTCTCCGGCAGGGCCAGCTTGCACCGCTGTTCAAACTCGGCACGCCGCGGGAGGATCGGCAGGATCACATTGTCGGTCACCGGGATCACCAGGTCGACGGCTTGCTCGGCAATCTGGTACAGCAGCGCCTCGGCAAACGCCTGCGGCTCGGCCTCCGGCTGCGGATAGACAAAGCGCCGGTGCGCATAGCGTGAGCGGAACCCAGGGCTGTGCGGGTCCGCATCGGCGGCGATCACCGTCCAGCCGCGGCGACCCAGGCTGCGAATGATGGAGATGGCGCTGCCGCGCCCGGCGTCGGTCACCAGGATGGTGCGCCCGCCCAGCTTGGCTTGACTCACCCGCACAGCGGCCCCACGATCAGCCGAAGCGCCGGCCAGGGTCTCAGTCACAGTATCAGTTGCAGCATCAGTTGCAGTTTCGATCACGGCAGTACATTGGTTCCTGTCAATGGACGGCGACGCGCCTAGTGTTCTTGATAGCCCAAGTCGCGCAGCCGCAGGCTCAGTTGATCCGGCTCATCCGCCGCCAGGGTGTTGGTCGCCGCATCCAGCGACGCAGAGGCCACCCCGTAGAGTTCATCCAAGCGGGCGCGCATCGTGCGCACCATATCCGGCTGATGGCCGGCCAGGTTGGCGCGTTCCGCTGGGTCTTGCTTCAGGTCATACAGTTCCTCCGGCAGCGCCTGGTTGCTCCAACTGCGCACATATTTATAACGTTCGGTGCGGACGCCGGCCAGCCAGAAATGGGGTTCGACCATCCCAGGCGCGCCGCTGGCCTGGGTATAGATGGCGCGTTCGGGCCAGGCCTGGCCCGATTGGCGGATACAGGGCATGAGATCGATCCCACTCAGGAACGGCAGGGGATCCAGGTCGAGCGCGGCCAGCAGTGTGGGCACGATGTCGACATGGCTGGTCAACCCGGTCACTTCCAGCCCGCACGGGAAGACCCCCGGCCCATAGAAGATGAGCGGGACATGGATCAGCGAGTCATAGACATGAAAGCCATGGCCCTGCCAGGCGCGGACAAAATCGCTCTCGCGCCGCCGCACAAAGTGCGCCGTCTTGAGCAGGGCCGCGTTGGCCGCGCCGCGCAGTTGCATGAGAGCGCGCGAATGGCGCTTGAGCCAAGACGTCCACTGCTTCAGCCCAAAGACCAGTTCGTTGCTCTTGGTGTCGGTCAGATACTCGCCATAGTCGCCGGTCAGGACGATGACCGTCTCTTCGCCCGCTGCCTCCAAGATGCGGGCCAACTGATGGTCAAGTGATGAGACGGCACGGGCATAGGAGTGCCGGCCGAACTCGGCGCGGTTATGTTCGGCGGTAATGCGCCGCGGGTGGTGCAGTTCCCAAAGATGCAAAAAGCCAAACCAGGGGCGTGGCAGATCGCCGCGCAGCTTGGCGACCAGCCGATCGCCAAAGCCGGTGTCCAGCCACTCCGCATAGGGGCGGTGGCGAAAGCTGTCGAAGCCGCGGCTCAGCCCCGTCGCCGCTTCCAGCGGGCCGGTCGTCTCGGCCCAGGTATGATAGCCATGGCGCTTCAAGACCTCCGGCAGCGTGGGCAAGCTGAGGCGCAGCCGCCCGCTGACAGGGGTGTTGATGCCATGCACAAACGGATACGCGCCGGTCAGGATGCTGGTCGTGCTGGTGGTGGTGGTAGACGCAGTCGAAAATGCCTGAGTGCAGACTACCGCCTGGCGGCGCAGACGGTCGAGCGTTGGCGTTTGGCAGCGGCGCTGGGTTCCCCAACAATGATCGGCGCGCAACGAATCTACCATAATAAACAGGACATTGCGTTTCATTGATGCCTCCCGGCAACTCCCCCAAATGCTGTGACCACCGGCGGTGGTCGACAGCATCCTATCCAGTTCCGTCAAGCCGCCGATCAAGCCGGGCGCAGTGCAGCCGTGCGGAAATTCGCGATGAGATCGGCCACTTCCTGCACCACACGCTCCTGCGGCTGCGTCGCATCGACGGTGACGAAATTCGGCACAAGCTCGCGCAGCTGCAGATACTCCTGCCGGCGGTGTTCCATCGTTTCCAGCGTGCCCTCCTGTTTGCGCGCCATCAAGACCTCGGCGGGCGCGTCCAGAAAGATCACCAGATCGGGTCGGGGGTAGAAACGCTCTAGCATCTGCCCGTGGATGCGGCTGCTCCACAGGCGATTTTGTGGGCGGTCGGCCACGTCATAAAAGTAATAGTCAAAGAGAAAATGACGGTCGAAAAGCACAATATAGCCGCGGCGCAGGTAATACCACACGATCCCCTGCCGGTACCACTCTTCGCCGACTTGGTTGAGCATGCGCAGCCCGGATTTGATCTCGGCTTTCAGCCGTTTCCATCCCTCTTGGGGGGGCGCTTTCACCTGGCTTGGGTCACGCGGCCCGGCCATGCTCAGGGGGCGGCCGCGCGCCCGCTTGAGCGCATACCACAAACGCGTGGTCGGCAGCATGACGTTGCTGGCTTCGGGGTTAATGCCCAGATAGACATATTTGATACGGAGCTGCGGGGCCTGGGCCAGATAGCGACCCACGGTCGTCTTGCCTGCGCCATCGGCCCCCACCAAAGCGACTGTAAACATGGTTCTCATCCGGTCGTTACAAAACCTGCTGGATAGCGGGATAGGGTTCGGTTGGTGCGGCGGGTCATTTGGCGGCGGCCAGCCCCGAAGCGGCTTGGCTCCACCGGCGGGGCTGCTCGCCCGACCACGCCAACTGCGGCGCGTGTGTGACAGCCTCTTTCCACAGCGCATAGAAACGGTTGGCGCGCAGCCAGGCCGCCGTGCCGGCGGGCAGGGGCGCAGCCGCGGCGCTGTCCTGCTCCAGCCGCGTCAGCAGGCTGACCAGCGTGCGCAGCCAGCAGAGCACAAAGAGCGGAGTCAGCGCCCGGTCGGGCAGATGCAGCCGCTGCGCATAGCGTGCAACATAGGGCCGCGCCCACGCCTGATCGCCAAAGAAGGCCGCCCGAAAAGACGCCAGCATCTGGTCCGTCCGCCGCGCTTTGGCCTGCGCCAGCGCCACATAGGTCAGAAAAAAGAAGAGGTCGCAGGCAGGCATCCCATAGGGCTGCGCGGTCTCCCAATCCACCACCCCAAGCTCGCCGTTTTGAAGCAGAAACAGGTTGGGGTGGCTCAGGTCGCCATGTTCAAAGACCGGCGGCAGCGCCATCTCCGCCAGTTGCGCTAACCAAGTCCAGGTCGCCTGGAGCAGCGTCTCCTCTTCGCCGGTGAGAGGGAAACGCTCGGCAAAATAACGATAGGGCGCTTCGACCAGCCGTGCAAAGAGGCCCATCTCCGGCTGCCCGGTGGGTTGCCCTGCCGGCGCAGAGAGTCGCGCCGCGGGCCACTGCACCTCCGCCAGCCAGTCGACCACTGCCGTGCAGCTGCGCGAGCGCGCGCGACGCACAAAGGCCGGGTCTAGAGGTTGCCCTGCCAGCGCGGTTTCGACCAGGATGGCACGGTCGTGGAACGGCTCGAACGCCACCAGCGCAGGCACAGAGGCCCACTCGCGCCCGCGCAGGGTCTGTAACATGCGCAGGTTGGCGGCCTCCTGCTCCAGCCGTGTGGGGCGGTCGGTCAGGCGCGGCGCCTTCGCCACCAGCGCCGGGGTCGATTGCCCCTGGGCAAAGATCAGAAAGATCACATGGCTGGAGGCGCGGAAACGCGGCGTCAAGAGCGTATACGCCATCTCCCCGTCGAGACCGTAGCGCTCCAGTTGGAGCCGCTCGCGGTTGTCATATAGATAAGCTAACAGCGCATTCATCTCAAACCACCGTTCAAGCTGCGATCCAAACCCTGATTCAAACCATTGTTGCCGGAGGGTCGCTGCGCCACGATGCCCAAGCAGGGAATGGCGTCGTGCGCCAGACGGCTGCGCGCCAGCCGCGGCAGCAGTCCGCCCGCCCCCCAGCGGTTGAGCCACGCCGGCCCCAGGCGCGCCCCCTCAAACTGAGCCACGGTCGCCAAGTGATCCACCGGGATGACCTTGGTACACGCCTCAAAATTGGGCCAGATCCAATAGGCGGCGATATGCGCCAGGCCCAACCGCCGCAGTGCGGTCAGCCGCCGTGACAACCGGCCGCGGGTCTCCAGATATAGCGTGCCGCCGGACCGGACCAGCGCCGCCGCCTGGCGCAGCACGGCCTCGAACGCGCCCGCTGCGGGGGCATGGGCCACGGCTAGGCCATACGCGTCCAGTGAGCCGGGCAGGGTGTTTGCCGCGTCCGGCGCAGCGGCCCCCCAGAGATCCACCTGCGCCGCAAAGAGTTGGAGGGCCTCGATCAATGCGGGCTGCGCTGCGCCCACATAGGCCACGCGCCCCAACTCAGGGTCGGGCAGCAGAAAGCGCCAGTCGAGCCGCCGCGACGCCTGCAGCCGGGCGTCGGCATCCGGCGAACGGCCAGGGCCGGTATGAACAGGATGGACAGACAAGCGTGCGTCGCGCATAGAACCATTCATGGCATATCGATGGGTAAAGTCACAGGCCAACCCTGTCTATCGGTTATAGATACGGCGCAACCGCCCCATAGAGCGCGGGGATCGAAACCGGATAGGGATGATAGAGCGCATAGGCCGGTTTGTGCGCCAGCGCCTGCGCCAGCAGCGCCGCCTGCCGTTCTTCGGCCTGCTCGATCACCGGATTACGCGCCGCCGGAAAGGCAAAACGATATTTGTAATACGCCGCCATAAAGTCTAACCGCTCGGCCTGGAGCGAGAAAAGCATCCGCTGCGCCACTTCTTGCGGGTCGATCGGTTCGACTCGCACCTCGGGTGAATCGTGGCTGGCGACAAACAACACCTTGTCCAGCGTGGTGGCGAGCGGCCCCAGCGTTTGATCGAACAGACGCTGGGGCGCGATGTCGACGTGCAGCTGCTGTTTGATCAGCGGCGTCAACCGGCGCATCAACTGCGTGGGCGTGCCTAGCTGTGGGCGTCCGGCGCGCTCGGCGGAACGCGCCATGAGTTTGAGCAAGCGCAGCCGCATCTGCTCCTTGCGCCCGATCCGTTCCCGGCATTGAGGCAGTTCGTGCAGATGCCAGTCCCAGACGCGGATCGGCTCCGGGATGCCGCAGAGACGCACGCCTTCGACGCCATCCGCGGGGCGGACATAGACCCACTCGTCGCCCACATAGTCGGCCCCTTGCGCCATAAACGCCAGCAGCGTCTCGGTCTTGCCCCCCTTCGACCAGCCGGTGGTCAAGACGCCCCGGCCCTGATAGCTGAAGGCCGAGGCGTGCATCGGCAGCACGCCCTTGCTCAGGGCGACCAGGTTGATCATGGCGATCAGCAGCGGGACGGCGGGCAGCCCACGCTCGCAGACGATCTCCGCCGGCTGCACCCCCACCTGCGCCAGCGGGATCTGCACCCGCGCCTGGGCCTTGTGTTTGCTGCGCAGCACCAAAAAGGCGTCGCCGGCAAATCCGGCATCGTCGACGCCAATATAGCGGATGGGCGACGACAGCGACAGCCGGTCGACAAAGCGGATGATCAGGTCCGGGTCGCGCGCCAATTCGCTGCGCAGCGGCCCCAACTGGCGCGCCACCGCCGCCACATCGGCGGATGTAGCATCCACCAGCCGGATGCCGGCGATGCCGTGCAGGTCAAAATCGGCTGTGGCATGAAAGCCGTTCGATTTGCTCACGCACCACCGCCTAACCGGCCGTTCATCGGCCCATGATCCATATACCCCTCGCTCATTTGCGCATGGTGAGCACGACATAGCGGCAGTAGCGGCGCAGATAGGGCACACGGCGCAAGAGGCGGTCGTCCAGACGCCGCAGTCCCTTGAGCCGCCGTTTGAAACCGAGGCCGCGCTCCAACATGCTCAACAACTGGATCTCGCGCTGGTGAAACTCCTGAAACTGGCATCCCCACAATCGAATGTCCCTGTAGTGCAGGGGGCGGTCGGCCCCACGCGGATTCTTATTGGGATAGGGAAGGTAGGCGCGCGCAAAGCGCAAAAACGGATTCATCCCCATCGGTTCGACAAAAGCGGCCCTGCCGCCCGGTTTGAGTACCCGGTAGAGCTCCGGCGCGCCCAGCACTGCATCCAAGTGATGCAGAATCGCCTTGCCAAAGACCAGGTCAAAGCTGTGGTTGGCGAAGGGCAGCGCCTCGCCGGCGGCGGCGGCCAGATGCACCCGCTCGGCCACCTGGTTGAGTTCGGCGCGGCGCTTGGCAAAGGCCACGCTGGCGGGCGACAGGTCGAAGGACGTCACACAAGCGCCGCTCTTCGCCAAGAGCACCGAGATCTCACCCAGACCACAGCCCAGTTCCAGCACCTGCCGGCCCGTCAAATCACCCAAAAACTCATTAATACCGACCATCGTGGCGGCGTGTGCCGCATAGCTTTGGAAATCCCCCTTTGCGATCAGATCGCCGTTTGACAACCCCTTGCGGCTCGCAAGCGCATCCCACTTGTCGCGTTCGACCCGGTAGGTATGATCCAACATATGTTTCCCCTCTGCCAAGTCTATTCGCCTATGACGGGGCATCATGTTTGCTCATCGGCCAGGAGCAAACTCGAAATAGCGCGGCGCTCCTCAATACATATCCTCAACAAACTGACATAATGCCCTTGTTCCATCCGAGCCGCCGGCAGGCGCGAGGCCTCCTTGATGGCGCGGTGCATCCAGCAGGTATAGAACAAGGGGGACACCAACTGGGCCGGCAGTTGAATGCGTTCGCTGTAACGACGGATGGCCTCGACCGCAAATCGGCGCAGCGGCGTGTCGGCCAGAAGCTGCCGCCGCACTGCCTGGAGCGAGTCCTGCACCCCCTGCGTGCGCGCCGCATGCACGCTGTAGGAGCGGATCAGGTGGAAGAAATCCCACAGCGGCATCCCAGCCGTCTCGGCGGCCTCCCAATCGAGAAAGGCCACTCGACCGGCGGGGGTGATCAACAGGTTCCACAGCCCCGGATCGCCGTGTTGAAAGACCGCGGGGAGCGGGCCGGCGCCGGCGATCTGCTCGATCTGCCCGGCCATAAAGACCTGATGCTCAGGAGCCAGGCGGTAGAACCGGCTAAACTGCTCGAGCAGCCCGTGCAGCACCGCAGCGGCTTGGCGGTTGGAGGTCTGCCAAGTGGCCGTCGCGTCCGCCAGATCGGTCAGCCAGCCGACGGCGCGCTGCAGATAGGGGCAATCGGCGCGGCCCTGCGAGCGGCTGCGGAAGGGCACGCCTTCGATGGCGCTTTCCCCCACCATCGCCAGCCCGGCGTGATAGCCGGAAAAGACGACGCGCGGGACAGCATCGTGGTCTACCAAGCGCGCCGCATGCAGCAAGGTCAACGCACGCTGCTCATTTTCCAGGCGCGCATTGAAGTTGGGGTGGCGCACCATCTTGACGATATAGCGCAGCGCCTGCGTCTGGCCGGGGCGGGCGCGGTCGAACAAAAAGAAGAGCAGCTTGCGCGAGCTGTAATCCGCCGGCGCGACCAGGCCCCAGCCATAGTGATCGAGGTCGATGCCCGCCTCTGCCGCGGCGCGGCGCAGATAGGCTGGGGGATGCTCGGCAAGGCCGCGCGCGCCGGGGCCGGAGAGCACAGCCGCGCGGCGCAGCAAGGGGCTGTGCAGGCCGTAACGCTCGACCGCGCTGCCTGCCCGGTCGAGCGTCTTCAACACCTGCGCGCCGGCGGCGCGCAGCGCCGTCTTGGCGGGCGCGAGCGGCGCGAGTTGTGAACGCGGCGGGGCCGCCGGCGCCAACACGCCGTCCGGTTCGTCTACCCTGTCTGCGGCGCGGCCGGGCGATCCGTTAGCGCCGCTGTGCTGGGGTGGCTGTGCCGTCTTTTTGCCGCGCAGCGTGCGCGCCCACTGTTTGAGCGAAGGCAGCAGCTTGAACGAAGGGCTGTAGAGCGCGTGCGCCGTAAAATAGGCCATCGTGGCCGGGTCCTCCAGCGGCGCCACCGTGGCGGCCTCGCCGGAAAGCGGTGTCAACCAGAAATGCGCTTGGCCGGCGCTGTGCATACCACGCAGCGGATCCAATAGGCCGCGATATTCATAGTGAATCCAGCCGCCCGCCTTGAGCAGGCGGCGCACCTGCCCCTGCAGCCACGCTTGGCGGCGATACTGCTCGGTGTACTGCCGGTCGACCAGCAGCACTAGGTCGACGGCATCGTCGGGCCACTGGAGCAGCGTCTGGCGATTAAGCGCGCCCCAATCGACGTTCTCTAACTCGGCCTGCCAAGAGTCTGCCAACATCTGTTGTGGCGAATTGTCCAAGACAACCACCTCTTGGCAGAGAGCGGCCAGCGTGGTCAACGTGGCGCGCGCGGGCATGCCCAGACAAATGGCCCGTTCGAGCGGGAGCGAGGGGAGCAGAAACAGCCAGTTTGCGCCCGCGGCCTGCCCCTTCAAATTAGCGCTGGGTGAGAATGTTGTAGAGAGCGTCGTTTCCAGCATAGTCATTCAGCTTGCTCGGTCAGCAGACAAGGCAAAAACGCATTCGACCGTCAACCGGACGGCACGGCGACAACACATGGGTATAGGTATGTATTGGCATAGAATGTACATCAGCGCAGCAGCCGGCCGACCAGCGGCAAACGCAGCACTTCGGGAAAGGTCTCGGCGACGTTGAGCGCCCGCCGGTTGAGCCGAACGACAATCAGCGACGCCAGCCCTGCCAGCGCAAGGTCGACATAGATCGGCGCATCCAGCCACCACTGGACAAGCAGCAGCCCCAGCGCGCAGACGGTGATGATCGCATAGACCCGGAAATAGTGTGGGTCCAACAGATTGATGCCCGTGCCCAGACGTAGCCCGGCCTGCTTCAAGATGTTGTGCAAGATCAGTGTGGCCGTCGTGCCGATGGCCGCGCCCAGCGCGCCATAGCGCGGGATCAGCAGAAGGTTGATCGCCAGGTTAGCGACCACCGCCAGCACGTTGATGACCACGATATAGCGCACATGGCCGAAGACCTTGAGCGTCAGCCCGTTTTGGCCCAGGGCAGCGTTGAAATAATAGGCAAACGAGAGCAGCGCCAGGATGATGGCCGAGCTTTCATAGCGCTCCCCGTAGAGCAGGAGCGTGACCGAATGCGCCACCGAAAAGGTCAAGGCAAAGATCGGGAACGAACCGACCGCCGTCCAGACGGCGTTCTGCCAATAGAGGTTGTTGACCCCCTCGCGGTCGTTGCGTGCAAACATGCGCGCCGCCGCCGGGGTGAACAGGATGCCAAAGCTCGCCAGCACCATCTGGTTGAGCCTGGCGGTCGGCTGCACCGCACGCAGCGCCGCCACGTCCACGGCGTTGTGAAAATGCTCCAACAACACGGCGTCCATACTGTTCATCACCGAATAGACCAGATCCGACGTGAGCAAAGGCACGGTAAAGGCCAGCACCTCGCGCCAAGGGATGATCACAGCGGCGCGCTGAAAGCGTTGGAACAACCCCTGCTTGCGCATCAGATGAATCAACAGCACGATGTAAAAGGCGACGCCCACAGCCCCGACCAGCACATAGCCGCCCGCCAGAAAGAAGACGCTGCTGCCGCTCCACATCAACGCCAACACCACCAGCAGCTTCAGGCCGGGTGTGAGGATATGCTTGCGGAAAAAGATCGAGCGCGAGCTGCTAAAGACGGCGAACATGCCGATGAGCAGGTCGTCCATGGCCTGCACAGGGGCCAGGAGGATCAGGATCATAAGCAGTGTGCGCGCAAGGTCATCTTCGATAGCGCCTTTGAGCAGCGAGGGCTGGAGGCCATAGAACAACAGCACGACCGACAGCCCCACCGAAAGGATAGTGCCGACGACCATCAGCAGCGTGCCAAAAAGCCGGTTGTAGTCCTGCTGCTCATGGTAGATCGGGACAAAGCGAGTCACGGCCCGGTCTAGCCCAAAGGTGGTGAAGCTATGCGCCAGCGCCACAATCGAAAGCGCATAGGCAAATGCGCCGTAGTCCGACTGCGACAGATAGCGCACGATCAGGATTTGGGTGGCAAAATTTGCCCCCTTGGAGAAGATCTGGCCAAGCAGCAAGAGGCTCGACCCGCGCAGTTGGCGGCGTGTGCGCGTCGTCTTGGGACCAACGGATGGGGTGACGGATGCCGACGCGGTTTGGCTCATCGAGCTTCGCTGCTTTCTTGGTCGGGTGCGAGTGGGATCAAGCGCGGGGCCAGGCCCGCCGGCTTTGGAGAAACCGGGATCAACGCCGGTACGATACCCTGGCCAAAGATCTGGGTGGCGGCTCCGGCCAGCGCCAAGACGACCCAGTAATAGCGGACATAGGAAAGATGGAGAAAGATCGCCGTACTCATATAGGCGATGATCGCGACCATCAGACCGGCCAACAGATAGCCGGCGTCGGGATCGCTCTCCTTCCAGGCGCGGCGCACCCGTAACAGTTCAACCAGCGTCAACCCCAGGATGCCCATGAAAAACGCAAACCCAATCAAGCCCGTATCGGCCAGTTCCTCAAGATACATGTTGTGCGCCCTGCGCTCGGTTTCAAGCCGCCGGAAACCGATCTCGTTGCCATATTCGATCATGTAGGAGCTGGTCTGCCCTGGCCCGACCCCAAGCAAGGGATGGTCGAGGAAGATATGGAGCGCAGCCAGGTTCACGGTGGCGCGGCCGCGCACCGAACCGCTGGCATCTTCCGTATTGCCCGACGCCAACTCCGCCACGTCGATGGCTGTCGATATGCGATAGATATAGTCGGGGATGACCAGCGAGACAAACAAGAAGCCGGCGACCCCCACGATGAGCAAATGGCGCAGCTTGAGAATGCGTAAAAAAGCGATGGCCAGAAGCGTCAGAATAATCGAAATCCCCGCCCCGCGTGAAAAGGTGAGCAGCGCCCCACCCACAATGGGGATGCAGGAGGCAGCGGCCAACACGCGCAAGAGCAGGCGGCGCTCGCCCCACATCCGCATCATGGCGATCGGCAGCAAGACGACCATCACCTGGGCGTAGCGGTTCTTGGAGCCAAGCGGGCCGGACAGACGCAGCCGTTTGACCTCTTTCCCCAGCAGGTCGGTTTGCCCCGTGTCCATGACGCCCGAATCCTTGACGACGGCCAGCCCGCCAAAGTCGTTGTCGTAGGAACCGGTCAACTCTTGATAGAGCGAAATGCCCCCCATCAGCACCCCGGCCAAGATCAGCGCCCACATGGCATTGCGCAGCAGGCTGGGGGTGCGGACAGTGTTGATCACCAGGACGTAGAGCACCAACCCTTCCACCACGAAGCTAAGAACCCGGTCGATCGAGGCCTCAACATTGCCCGACGTGACAGCCGAGAGAAACAGCACGCTCAGATAGGCGGCCATCAAAACGACGGTGCGGTTGACCACCAGCGGCCGGCGCGCCACGGTGATGTAGTACAAAAACGGCAGGGCCAGCAACAGGAAGAAGGACGCCGCCACCATCTCCGGCACGCCGTAAGAATGGATGGCAACCACCGGCAGGTTGGCATACAGCACAAAAAGCACCACCAACGTCGTCATGGCAGGGTAAAGAAACATCAAGACCAAGAGGATCAGCGCCATCAGCCCTGCCAATGCCAACCCAATGTTAAAGCCAAACACCAACAGCAGCCCGACCAAACACGCCGGGAGCAGCAGCACCAACCCGGCGCGCAGCGCGCCGTGCGCCAGCCAAGCTTCAGTTCTATTGTGTAGACCCGCCGTAAACACAGTCAACTGCTCCCTGCCCAATGCCTTGCCAAATAACGTAAGTGGTTGGGCCGAACGCTCGACCCGCATGATCGGTGCTGCTGATTTTTGCGGTTACACAGCCCTGCGCACAGAACCGTGTAACCGTGAAACGTGCAGCGTGCAGCCGTGCCACAGCCCAGGCTGCGCCCTGCTCTCCCCAGACAGCGCATCAAGGGGGCGAGACGGTGGGCGGCAGCGTTGGCGTCTCGCCCGGCACAAAGCCGTGGGTCAGCGTCGTAAAACAGACATTCTGGCTGCAGCCGGCGGGCCGATCGTTCTCCAGCTGGGCAAACCATTGGTCAAAGCCGGACAGCCGATGATAGTTGTAGTAGTAGCGATAGGCGACCTCCAAGGCCGCGTCATGTTTCCATTCGGTCTTGGCGTCCACGATCACGGCGTCGATGGCCCGCTCAATCGACCCGCGCCCTGGGTAGAGCGTGGTCGATTTGGTCTCTCCGTCGGGGCCGATAAAGGCAAAGTCCTTGCGCAGCGTGTTGTCGACGTTGTCATAACAACTGCGGTCGCCGCGGCGCAGCATCAGTTCACACTGCTGGATGTTGTTGCCCAGATGAATCTGCGGGTAGTTCTGATACATCTCCTCGGCATATTTGGGGATATTGCAGGCCTGCTCGCGGCGGGCGTCTTCGGGAATGATGCCGTCCTCGGTGATCTGCGATTTGACCGGCACCCATTCGTTGCTCTGCTGCGGGCCGGACAAAAAGTCACAGGAGTTGGCCCCATGATAGTCGACGCTGTAGCCGTTCATGCGGTCGAACATGCGCTGATTGGCAAAGGCGTACGCCTCCGACGGCGTAAACTTCATCTCCGCACCGTTGTTGACCTTGGGCGTCTGCTGGTGGATCAACGTGACCTCCGGCCGATCCCACAGATAGTCGGCAATATAGGCCGTGGTGGTGGTGGCGGCGGCCCCCCAATTGCTGTTGCTCTCCGCCGCGGAAAGCGACACGATATAATAGGGGTTTTTGACCAGCCAGTTTTGAAAGAGCGCCTTGCACTTTCCGCCGCCGACTGTCGTGTTCGTATAGAGCGTGCTCAGCGGCCCTTGGCAGTTCAGGTTGGCCCAGTAGTCGTTGATCAGGTCGGCAGAGGCCACCAGTTCCGGCGTTCCCCAGCCGAAGTTGAGCCGGCACTGCTGATCCTTGATGTCGATGGTCTTGACCTCGGTCATGACCCTTTCCAGGATGGCGCGCACCTCGGCGGCGTAGCTCTCATCGCCCGTCAGTTGATAGGCCAATGCCCGCGCATAGAGCCTGGGAATGCCATCGTTGTCGTCGATCCATTTGGGCGTGTCCGAGTCGCGGCACTTCTCCTTGCCGTCTAGGTTGTAGTCCCACTCCTGGTTGGCGAATTCCATCACGCTGTCATAGGCCTTGGCATAGGGTTGGACCCCTTGCTTGGCCTTGGCGGCGATGGCCTTTAACTCCTGCGGCGTGGTCAGATAACCGCGCGAGCCGGTCGCAGCGCCCAACGGCCCGGAGCTGGGCGAGATCACGATCGGCAGTTTGACTTCGTCCGGTTCGATCGAAACCAGTTCCATCTGCGTGTCCCCTGCGCCGCGCGCCGCCGGCCCGTCTGCATAGGGCGACTCCACGGCGGGCGCAACCAACACAGCAGGCTTGGCCGGGCCGGCTCCACACGCCGCGATGCTAAACACAATCAACGCCGTCCAGATCAGAAGCAGGGAGGGGGGGATTTTCGTGTGCCGCGTCTGCCGCACCTGCCTATCCAACTCTTGCCTCAGTCTGTTACCTGTCACAAACTCACCTCTCTCCATACCAATACAAAGCTTCGAATCTGTCTGTCACTACCTATTTGTCCGCCCAGACCGATACAAGCCTGGCTAGACAACTATCTGATGGCTGCCCGTCTCGGCGGCGCGCGTCACTCCGCCACGCGCTGAGGCTCCCAGCGCTCAATCTTGCGGCCGCGCACCACGTTTAGCGCGGCCATGAGCGCGGCGAAGTTGACCATGACAAAATAGAGTGGGATCGCAAACGGCTTTTTCCGCCCCAGCGGCGTGTGCTGCAGCCCATAGCCCGCGGCGGCCAGCCCGACAAACAGCGCTTCGGCCAGCGCCGCCAGACGATAGAAACGCCCCTTGGCCCAGAGCAACGGGGTGACGAGCGCCAGCACCAGCAGGGGCAGCACAACCAACCGGCGCAGCACCTTGTGCGAAAACAGTTGCAGCGCATAGAAGCCATAGCGGAACGGGTTCAACAGGTCGCTGCGCAACTGCACAGCGCGCAGCCCGCGCGTGATCACGCGCACCTTGCGCGCAAACTCCGCATCGCTTGTGCCGGAGACCGGCTCATAGGCGATGGCATCCGGCGCAAAGACCAGCCGCCGCCCCTGGGCGATCACCCCCGTGGACAGGGTGAAGTCGTCGGTGACGCCGCCGGGCACGGGCTGAAAGAGCGTGCGGCGAATGGCATAGATCGCGCCCGTGGCCGAGATCGTGTTGCCCGCCATGCTCTCATACTCTTTGAGCTTGCGGTCAAAATCCCAATAGCTGTGCTCGCCCGCATTGACCTTGCCCGCCGCGCCCTGCTTGAGATAGCATTGATTGCCCGCCACGCCGCCGACCGCCGGGTCGGCAAAAGGCCGGACCAAGGCGCGGATCGCCTGGGGCGCATAGATGCTGTTGGCGTCCGAAAAGACCAGAACCTCGCCCGTGGACGCGGCGACCGCGGCGTTGAGCGCCGGCGCTTTGCCCTGGCGGGGCAGCGACAACAGCCGCACGCCGCGCCCCGCATACTCTTGGACAATCGCATCGGTGCCGTCGGTCGAGCCGTCGGACGCGATGGCGACCTCAAGCCGGTGCGCCGGATAGTCGAGCGCCAGCACGTTCTCCAGCTTGCCGCGGATCGATTTGGCCTCGTTGTGCGCCGCGATGATCAGGCTCACGCGCGGCTCAATCTCCGCGCTCCGGTAGCTGCGCCGCCGCACCAGGCCGCGCAGCACGACGAGCAGCGGAAAGCCGATATAGGTGTAGGCAGCCAGCGCCGCCGCGCCCCAAAAAAGCATCAAGCGCATGGTTGTTCCGCCTTTCTGCGGAAGCGTTCCACCAACGCCGCGGCGTTGACACGCAAATTAAAATTGCGGAAGACCTGGGTGCGCCCGGCCCGGCCCAGCCGTTGGCGCAGTTCCGTATCCGCCGAAAGCCGTTCCACGGCGCCGGCCAGCCCCTGCGCGTCGCCAGGGGCGACCAGATAGCCCGACACGCCATCCTCGACCAGTTCGGGGATGCCCGACAGGTCGCTGGCCACCACAGGCAGCCCGCAGCCCATCGCTTCCATCAACACGACTGGGATGCCCTCGCGCCGCCCGTCGCGCGAAGGCACGCTGGGGGTCACAAGCACATCGGCGCTGTGCAGCCGCTTCGCCACGTCGGGGCGCGTGAGATGGCCGTGAAACTCGACGCGCTCCGCCACGCCGATCTGCGCCGCGTGTTTGACAAGCGCCGCCCGGTCGGGGCCATCCCCCACAAAATGACAGCGGAAATCCACGCCCCGCCCTTTCAACAGCCCGCAGGCGTCGAGCAGATAGACCTGGCCTTTGACTTCGTGCAGCGTGCCGATGCAGAGGATCTGCAGCGGCCCTTCCCCGCGGTCACACGGCGTCGGCTCCAGCCGCGGCAAAAACACCTTGGTATCGGCGCCGCAGTGCAGCACGTCTACTTTATCTGCATAGCGCCCGCCACACACCTCGACAATCATACGTTTGTTATACTCTGAAATGGCAACCACAAACGCGGCCTCGGCTACTTTTTCCAGCAGCATATGCTGGTCGCGATGCAGATCGGAGCCGTGCGCCGTAAAGCTGTAGGGGATGCCGGTCAAACGATGGACCGCAAAGGCGGCTGCCGCCGGGTGGCTGGCAAAGTGGGCGTGCAGATGCGTGATCCCCTTTTCCTGCATGTGGCGGGCGAAATAGACCACCTTGGGCCAGAAGGCCAAGACGCCGCCAAACATGCGCAGGCTGCCCCAGTTGGCGCGCAGCATCGTCCACAGCGTCGCCCCATAGACGCGCGGGGCATGAATCAGATAGTGCAGATGGGCGAGCAGGATCAGCCGGTTCACAAACGGCTGAAAATGGGCGCGCTGTACATAGGGCAGCGCCTCGGCGTTGATCACTTGGGTCTGCTCACGTTGCAGTGGATACAGCTCTACCTCAATCCCCTGTTGTTCCAGCGCCAACATCTCATAAAGCACAAACGTTTCGGTCAGCTTGGGAAAGCGCGAGACCAGATAGGCGATCTTCAGGTCGGAGCGTGGCGCGAGGCCCGCGCCGTTGCCGGATGTGGGTCGATGTCCGGCGCGCGCCGGGCGCGCGACCGCCTTGCGGCGGTGCAATTCTTGGGTGGAAGCAGCGGTAGCTGGCGTGGTGTTCATAGGCCCCCCAGGCGATAAGTGGGGGCAACCGCCCCCAGGCGATGAAGCGAGGCGCTTGCCCCCAGGCGATGATCCAGCAAGCAATCCAGAGATCACAACCGGGATAGCGGCCCAACCGTCAACCGTGGCTATTGCCCCCAGGCAATGCGTTGGCGTACCCACTCCTGCTCGTCGCTGGCCCAAGCGCCGCTGCTCGGCAGGTCGAAGAGTTTTTGGGCGCTGCCGCCGGGCAGCGACGCCGCCCACACGGCCCATTTGCCGTCACGGTTGGAGACAAACGCAATCCAGTGCGCGTCCGGCGAGATCGCTGCCAGCCCATCTTGCGCCGCCGCGTTGCGCGAGACGTTGACCAGCCAACTCCCATCCAGACTCAGGGCATAGACCTCCCAGTCTTCACCCTGGCGGCCGGTCAGCGCCACATAGCCATCCTTCGTATCGTTCGGAAAGGCCCAAGGTTGGTAGGTCAACAGGGTGGGAAAAGAGGGTTTGCCCGCGCTGCCGGTGGCGATCTGGGTGCTGTAGATGCCGCATCGTTCCAGACCATTCCATGCCGGGCAACTGCGATAGATCACTTGGCCGTTGGCAGCCCAAAGCGGGTGCGTGCCGTGGATCGCGGCCAGGGCGTCGAGCGAGAGCAGCGTCTGCAGGCTGCTGGAGTTGGCGCAGGTCGAGCCGCCCGCTTGGGCCGAGACGCCGGCGTCACACAGCGCCAGCGTGACCCCTGCCAGTTCATCCGCCGTCTGGACCAGGCCGGCCGGCTCGGCGGGCGGCGACTGCCAGCTCTCATAGACCAACTGCGACCCCTGCAGGCTGTAGGAGGGATAGGCGCCGGCTTCGCTCGCGCGGCTCAGCAGTTCGATCTCGTCGCCCAGGTCATATTCGAACAGGCTCGTCGCGTCCGCTGCGCCGGACGCTCGCACCGCCAGCAGGTGCGCGCCGTCGGAGCGCACCGCCGGCTGTTGCGCGTTCGGGATCTGCTGGAGCAGCAGACCATCGGGCATGGAAAACAGATAGATGTCGTATCCGCCCTGCGCGTTGCTGAACGGGATCGCCAGCTTGCCGGTGATCGGCGTCTGCGCCGCGGGGATAGCCGCCTGCAACGTCTGTTGGGCCAAGGTCGCCGCGCCCACGGTCGGGTCTTGCGGCGGGGCCGAGACGACAAACGGGTTGCTCTGGGCGGCGCGCACCTCTTCCCAGTTGCCGAAGCGGGTAAAGCTTGGGTCGACCAAGCCGTTCGGCAGCCGATCTTTGGGCAATTTGGGCACGTCGTCAGGGGTGCGCTGTTCGCTTTCGGCCAGCCAGCAGAACTGGCTGCTGTTGTCGAGCAGCACCGACGGGATCCACAGCGAGATGGTCTGGCTCCCCGCCGGGCTGTTGACGCCGATCGAGCCGGCGAGCAGCCATTGGCCGCGGTTGTCAGGGGCCACCGTCCAGGTGCTGAGGTCGGCGCGTCCCCGGTCGTGGCGATACTCTAGACGGTGCTCTGCGCCCAGCGCCTCGCGGCTGCGCCCCGTGGCTGCATTGCAGTCGCTATCAATATAGACCGCATACTCTGCGGTCTCGCCGGGCGGACCCAACGGCCCGGCCAACTGCAAGTCCAGGCGATAGAGCGAACCTTCCTGTTGAATCATGACGCCGGTCAGATCCACATGGCCCAACGGGACCTCGCCCATCATATCGGCGACCACCTGGCGCGACATGCCTGGGACCATGCTGGCCGCGCTGGTCTCGGCGCTCGCCAAAAACGCGCTGCTCTGGCGCATGATCGAGTCCAGATATTTCCACGACGCCTCCACATGGGTGGTGGCAAAGCTGTCCTCCCCGCCGGGGACGACGATCTGAACGCGCTGCGGGCCGCTCTTGACTTTGGGAGCGAGGTCCGGCACATAGAACGAGACGACCTCTTCGTCAAAGTCGACGACAAAGCGCGACGAGGCCTGCGCCGACAGCAGCATGGCCCCTTCCGGCAGCGGAAGCTGAAGCGTCACATCCCACAGCGGGTGGTCGGCGATATTGGTCGCGTAGATCGTATAGATAACGGTCGTGCCGGAGATCACGGCGCCGAGGTCGAGCTGCAACGGCGCCAAGACCGGCGCGATCGGCTCCGGCGTCACTTCGGCGACGGGTGCGGTCTGGGCCGCCGCTCTGGGCAGCGGGCGCGCCTGCGCCTGACCGGGTGCAAGCAGCAGCATCCCCACCCCGATGCCCAGGCACAGCGCTCCAAGGCACAGCCCCAACAGCTTGGCGGCAGCCGGGCGCGGCCCCCGGGCCGGTCGGAAAGACACAAAAGAACGGCGAACGGCGGTTTGGGTCATGCGGTCACTACCTCTTCGATACGGGTTTCGCCAGGGCCAATGTGACGCTTAACCTGGGCATCCCAGATCAAGGCAAGCGCAGTGCGGCGAAGTTGTTCTTCATCCTGGGTTGCGTCGACTACAACCAGTTGCGCGATCGAGTCGCGCAGGGCCAGATATTGCTGGCGCTGGCGTTCCAGCGCCTCGGCGCTGTGTTCGCCCTTGCGCGCAAAAAGCACATCACCCGGTGCGTCCAAGACGATCACCAGGTCGGGCGCAGGGCAGGCATGGGCGATGAGCCGGCGTCGCGCGGCCTGTATGCGCCCCAGCCGCCGCGGCGGTGCGAGCAGCGCGTCATAGGTGTAGCGGTCAAAGATCACCAGCCGCCGCCGCGCCTGGTGATAGGCGGCCTGCAGAGAGCGCCCCCACAGCGTGCCCAGCCGTAGGGCCAGCCCCACGCCGGGCAGCGCCGCCACGGCACGCCGGCCTGTGCGCTTCTGATACAGCCCCATATAGAGCGTGCGCACCGGAAAAGGGTACGCGGCGCGGATGCCGCTCACCAGGGTCGATTTGCCTGCGCCGTCGGGGGCGAGCAGCGCCACGCGCAGCGAGCGCGGGCTGCGCGCCGTGAGCGTCCGGTTGAGCTTGCGCACGCCGCGGCCATAGACCCCACGCAGCGCCGCGGTCAGCTTCTGCGGCGCAGGGCGATGGCGCAGGATGGCCCGTCCCGCGGCCCGCAGATCCTCCCAGGCTTCGGCGTCGATCTGCGCGGCGAGCCAGGGCCAGTCTGCCGGCGCCGGCCAATAGCGCCGGAGCAGTTGGGTCGTCCAGGCCTCATCTGTCACCGCCCGGCGCAGCGTCTGGAGCCGTTCAATATGGGCAGGCGCAAAACGCCCCTTATCCAACACGCAGTGCAGCAGCAGCGCGATCAGTTCGGCTTCCGGAGCCGGGACATAGGCCGCGCCGTCGCGCCGCCGCCGCAGCAGACAGGCCTCCGCCAGCGTCGTATAAAAGACCGGCGCCGGCGAGCCATACGCCACCTGGGTGACCAGGTCCACCTTGAACCAACTGCCGCTCTGCCGGTCATAGGTCACAAAAAAGCGGTGTGGGGCATAGCCCAGGCTGGGCAAGGGCAGAAAGCCAAGCCGGGCCAGCAGCGCGGCAGCGCGCGGCAGATGCGCGGCCTGAACAAGGATGTCCAGTTCGGCCCCGTTTGCGTCCGGGTGCTGCGCATCGCGCATCAGACAGTAGGCGATCTGTTCACGTTCAAAACAGGCGAACAGCTCCAGAAAACGCGTGTTCATCCGTACCCCTGCATTGATGTGCCGTTGGCCGGCGCCGATCTCAGTAGTGCCGGCTTCAGTGATGCCGGCTTCAGTGATGCCGGCCGCGACGATGCTAACCATGGGCCTATTTCACGACACGCCCGACCGGCTGTACCTGGATCGCCCCGTTGCCTGCGCTGGCGGCAGCCGCGGCGGGCAGCGCAGGCCGGGCTGCGCGTGAGGTGTGATTTTGATCCAGGACGACCCCTAGGATCGACGCGCCATAGGCGCGCAGGCTCTCGACGATCTCGACTAGGGTGGCGCGGCGTGTGGCGCCTTGCTCCGCCACCACCACCACGCCGTCGACGCGCGAGGCCAAGATCAGGCTGTCGGCATAGAGCAGCAGCGGCGAGGCCGCGATCAGCACCAGGTCGGCCTGCTCTTCCAGTTCGCGGATCAGTTCAGTCATGCGCGCCGATGCCAAGAGGTCAAAGCTCTTGGTCGGGATGGGGCCGCTGGAAAGGATCGAGAGGGTAGGCAGCCAGGACAGAGGGGTCAGTTGGCCTTCCACCGGTTGGCCCGCCAACAGGTTCGACAAGCTGACCCGGTTGCTGACGCCAAACAGCCCGCTCATATCCGGTTGATGCAGGTTAGCATCCACCAGGATTACGCGATGTCCGGTCTGGGCCAAGACCACCGCCAGGTTGGCTGCAATTCCGCTGCTGCCCGCGCCGTTGATATGTGTCCCGCTGATCAACAAGGAACGGAAGGGACGCTCCGCCGGGGCGAGCGCGCCCGCCCGGCTCTGGGGGTCTTGGCCGGCAGCAGGCACGGATCGCGCCGCCGGCGTGGCGCGGTAGCGGCTCAAGATCAGCCGGCTTGCCAGCAGTCGATAGTTCTCGGCGGTGCGCGATTCGGGCATGCTGTAGGCGACAAAATGGTCGCGCCCCACGCCGTGCAAAGGCTTGTGCTTGGCGATCACCCCCAGCAGCGGCATGTGGGTGAGGCCGATCAGATCCTCCTCGCCACGGATCACATCGCCCAGGAATTCGAGCATGAAGACGACGACTAACGCCAGGATGAGACCGGCCAACGCCGCCATCGCGACCGTCAGCTCCAGTTCCGGGTCCACCAACACAGCGGCCACGGCGGGTTCGATGATCTTGACGCGGTTGGTCTGGCTTTGCATCAACGACTGTTCGAGCGAGATCACACTGCGGCTAGCATCGGCCAGTTGGGCGCGGCGCAAGGCGATCTGGTCGCCGTAGAGCCGCTTTTCCTCGCGGTTGGTGGCGGCCTCGAAGTCCTGTTCCAGCTGGGCCAGCGTAGCCTCCAGACCGGCGATCTCCTGCTCCAGATAGGTAATCTGGGTGCGGGTTTGGTCTTTGATGCGCGCTTCCGATTCCTCGGACCCAACCGGCCCGATGTTGATCAACACATTGGCGATGGCGTTGACAATGTTGACCGCTTGGTTGGGGTCGTCCCATTCCACGCGGATGGTGAGGATGCGCGTCGTATCATCGCTGTGCAGGCTGATGCTCTTGGCGAGCCGGTCGGCGGTCGTCCGCAGACCCAGGCTGCCGATCACGCTCTCCAAAATGGGCCGCGTCGTGATCAACTCAGCGTAGGTCTGCATCAACATGCCCGCAGTGCGCAACTCCTCCAAGTTGGGGTCGGGGCTTTCAAGGCCAGGGCCGATGATGACACGCGTCGACGCGGTATAGCTATGCGACTGCTGTTTGGCAATCACATAGCCGACAGCCCCAGTAACCAGCGTGGCCAGTACCAACAGCCAAATCCAACGGCGGACGATGCGTAAATAATGTTGAATCAAGTCCGGCTCCTTCGCAGTTGCACACCCTAGACCTGCACACGCGCCTTACAGATACCGCTACGCTCAGTTGATCAGGCTGCCCAGCCGGCTGTGAGCCACAGCCTATCGATACCGGAACAGCGACACCGGCGCAGCTATACCGACGGGATCGCCTCGTCGGCGGCTCTGATCTCCTGGCGATTGGAGACGATCACAGCCGGTTTAGACGCATCCTCCCCGGCCATAGCGCGCGGGCTGGGGGTAGGCGCGGGCTGCGTGCCCGCCATCAACGACTCGGCTTGCTGGAGCAGCGCCTCGAAGGTGACCGCTTCGTCGGGGAAGACGGCGACGCCGATATCCAGCTTTAGCCCCAACCCAGCCTCGGACAGTTCGCGGAGCTGCTCGACAATGGGAATGACCTGCTCGACGCCTGTCTCGGCCAAGATGACCACAAAATGCTCGCGCCGCCGGGTAATGATGGCGTTGTCGCCCAATTCGTCGATCAGCAATTTGGCAAGTTGGTTTAGCGCATAGGTGTGCCAGATTTCGCTCTGCGCCTCTTTAGCCAGCCGGTGCGCCAGGGTCTCGCGGTTCTGACGCCCCAGCATACGCTCAAGCGAATCGGCGTTGATCGAAATCGCCAGCAATGCCAAGTGGCGTTGATAGCGTCGCGCCCAGCGCACTTCGCGATAGATGGCGTGCTGGCCCTCGTCAAAGGCGCCGACAGGCTGCTGCAGCTTACTCACGCCCAGCGAATCAAACAGGCCCTGGACCGCGTTGATCTGCGCTCCGGCCAAGGTTGCCAACAGGATGGTCACGCCGATGGCGACGATCTCTACGGCGATCACCTGCAGGCCGCGCTGATCTAGTTCATAGCCGCCCAACGCCCGCAGCCCGATCAAAACCAAGATCGCCGCCGAAAACAATATAAAGGGCGAGCCACGGTTGACGGGCGGGAACAGGATGGGAAGCGCCGCACTCACCGCCAGAATCAGATAAGCATAGGGGGTCAACGCCGGCGCATCCAGCCAGTTCCCCATATTGCTCACCAGCATAATCCAGAGACCCATCAGAATCAGAAGATACCGCAAGTATTTCATGTCGCACTCCATGCAACCTTGCCGAGTTACTGTGATTTAACCCCGGCTTTTTAACCAAGAAAGGCAAGATTCCTTCTGACCCTGCCCCAAAATGAACCGTTGCACCGGCTTGAGAAGGATGATAGAATGCAAAACGGCGTCGCTGCCCGCGGCCAAGCCGCAAGCGACCCTCGTCCTGGGGCGGCGTCCGAGTTTCCCAGCACGAGCCGCTGCCCTCAA
>JADLFO010000237.1 GCA_020845455.1 Caldilineaceae bacterium | reverse complement strand
TGATGTTGATCAGGCTGACACGCATGGTTGACTTTCTGCTCGATTAGGGCCGGGTGGCGTGATGGCGGCGGGCGCGGGTATAGACGCCCTCGACAATATCGGCAATATGGCCGGTGGTATAGCGCCGGCGGAGCTTGGCTTGGCCCGCCGCGCCCATCCGACGCGCCTGGTCAGGGTGATCCGCTAGCCAGGCCAGCCGCGCGGCCAGCGTCACCACCTGGGTAGGCGGGACGAGAAAGCCATCCTGCCCGTCGTCAATCAAGGCTGACACGGCGCGGATCGGCGCGCCGATCACCGGTTTGGCATAGGCCCACGCCTCCAGATAGACAATGCCAAAGGCCTCGCCCGTGGAGGGCAGGGACAGCACATCACACGCGGCCAAGGCCGCCAAGCGCTCTGCGTCGTCAACCGCGCCGCGTACCACCACGCCCGGCTGCCGGCCAAAGGTGAGCCAAAGCTGCTGCGAATGCGCGGTCTCGGGGCCGACGGCCAGGAAATAGGCGTTGGGATGGCTCTGGCGCATGCGCAGGAAGGCGTGCAAGCTCGGTTCCAGCCCCTTATAGTCCGCCTTGCGTGCCAGAAAAAGCACCACAAACGCATCTTCGGGCAGTCCGAAGCGGGCGCGCGCCGCGCCGCGGTCTTGGTGGGGAAACCCTGCCAGGTTCAGTCCGTGACCGGCGGTGACGACGCCGGTTGAGGGAAAGCCTTGGCCTAGCAAAAAGGTGCGTTCGCTTTCGGTATCGGCCATGATGATCTCGCTGCCGCGCAGGATCGCCAGCAGATAATCTACGTCATAGGTGACCGGCTGCTCGGCATGGACATGGGGCGTGATGACGATGGGCAGACCGGCCAGCCGCGCCGCGGCATAGGCGATGGCCGAATGGCTATAGTGTAGTTGGTTGATATGCACTAGGTCAAAGCGCGGCGCCTGGCGCACAATGGCCCCGAACATGCCGGGGCAGATGGGGCCGTTGCCATAGTAGATCAGCGCGGCCATGGCGGCAGAGCGGCCGGACCAATAGTTGTGCACGCCGATCTGCAGGGCGCGCCAGGTGTGGCCGCGGCGGGGCAAGGCGTTGAAGCGCCGCACCGGCACGCCCTGGATCGTTTCCGCGCGGGGCAGCACGTTGGCCCAGGTGTGATAGTCTGTGGAGCGGCTGGTATAGACCTCGATCTGATGGCCGCGCTGTGCCAGCTCTTCAGATAGATCGATAATATAGCGTTCTGCGCCGCCGATGGCCGGGGCGTATTGGTGGGTCACATGCAAGACGCGCATAGCCCTAGGCCGCGGCCTCGGCCAGCACTTCGGCATAGACGGCTTCGGTTTCGCTCAGATGGCGCTGGAGTGTGAACTCGACGTGCGCCTTGCGCACACACGCTTGGCGCATACGGCGGCGTTCCCACGCAGGGCGCTGAAAGTGGCGGATAACTTGGACGGCCAGTTCATCCGCCGAGCCGGACGCAACAAGATAGCCGGTGCATGCTTCGTCAATCAACTCCGGGATGCCGCCCAAGTTGCTGCCCACGACCGGCGTGCCTACCTGGAAGTTTTCAACCGTAACGATGGACGAGGTCTCATGGCAGGTGGAGGGGACCAGGGTCAGATCGGCGATGCCAAAGAGCGCACGCATGTCGAGGAACGGGATATTGCCCAATAGACGCACAGAGTCGCCCAATTTGTTGAACACGCTCAGCCCGTCCGGGTCGCCGACACCGGCCACGACCAACTGCAAGTCGGGCAGCGCAGCCAGGATTTGGGGAAGGGCCGCGGCCACCACCTTGGCGCCCTTGATCTCCACCCCGCCACCGGCAAAGGCGACCGTGGGCCGCGTGGATGCGGTGACCCCTACACTCTTCACGCCGGGGTGCTGTGGCGGGGCGGTCTCCGGCTCCGGCAGTCCATGCGGGATGCAGCGGAAGCGCGCCGGGTCAAAGCCGGCCTCCACATGGCGATCAATGACCGCTTGGCTGGGCGAAATGAAGCGGGCCACAGGACGCGTCAGCAGCATCATCCAGCGGCGGCGGTGTGGCACATCGGCCCAGATCATATAACGCCGGAAACAATGGCCGCAGCCGTCGGGATAGCGTCGCGGGTCGCAAAAGCTGCCATCCGCCTGATAGCGCATGTTGTTGGGGCAGAGCAGCCATAGATCATGCAGGGTTTGGACGATGGGAATACGCAGGGTGCGGGCCGCGACCAGGGGGGCCAGCGAGGCATAGGCGACGTTGTGGACATGCAAGAGATCGGGTTTGAGCTGCTTTAGCTCGCGGCGCACAGCGCGAAAGACACGCGGGTCGAACAGGTCCAGATAGCCATTGGGAATGGGGTTGGCGAAGGTGATGCGGCGCACCGGCAGGCCATCCACAGCATGCCAAGTGGATTCATGCGTAGGGCGATGGCCGCCGACATTGAGCACCATACATTCGTGGCCGCGCGCCTGGAGTCCACGCGCGCTGTGATAGAGCAGGATTTCCGCGCCGCCCATATAGTCGGGCTTGAAGGTCTGGGTAAAGAAGACAACGCGCACTAGGGCTGTTCCTGTCGGTCGGAGGGGTCTGGCCGTCTCTTGAGTTCGTTCACTTCTTGGCTGAGCGCGGTGATCTCGCGCGCCTGGCCCGCCAGGTATTCGACCAGCACGGCGGTTGCCCGCTGCTGCTGCAGCAGCAGATGCTGTCGGTCCATGGCCTGTACGGCCTGGTTTTGCTGCATACCCTCCTGCATTTGCTGCAAGGCCCCTATGACGGCGTGGTTGAAACGGGTCTGCCGGTGCATCACGGGCGCGACATACCATTCCGTGCCGATGCGGTTCCAATAATGGCGGAAGCGCGCCGCCCAACGATGCAGGCGCGACCGCGGCGGGCCAAGCGGTTGGGCATGCAGGTGGGCCTGCTCTGCCAGGGCCGCGATCTGCTGCGGCGCAAGTAGGCTGGGCGAAGGAGGTATGGATAGCTCGACGGCAGCGCTAAAATCAGTACTCACCACGCCCAGAGGGTAGATCGCATGCAGGGTCGTCAGGATGGCTGCGAGGGTCGCGATCATCGCGGGCGGCTCGCCCAAGCCCTGTTGACGCCAAGCTGCGAACTCACCCAAGCCCAGGAGGGTATGTAGATAGGCTTCATGCACCGCGGCGACGAGCGGTTCGCCGCCCGGTCCCAGCTCTTCCATCCAGGCGCGTTCGGCGGGCAAGAACGCCTGCTCCAGCCGGACCTGCGGCCAGTGTTTGGCGACCACGCGCAGCCGGTTGCGCTGAAAGAGCCGTATGGCTGCCTGGCCGGGCGCGCCCGCGACGCTTTGCTCCTTGTGCACCAGCACCGAGACAGGCGCGTAGACGACACGCAGACCTTGGGCCTTAGCGCGCAGGCAGAGGTCCACATCTTCAAAATAGGCCGGGCCAAAGCCCGTGTCAAAGCCGCCGCTCGCCCGATAGACTGCGCGGCGCAGGGCCAAGCTCGCGCCGGTCACATAGTCTACATCGTCCGGATGGTCGAACTGGCCCTGGTCGGGCTGCCGGCGGCCGCGATGGCTGCCGTTGCCCTGGGCATCCAGCACGCCACCGGCATGCTGGATCGTGCCGTCAGGATAGAGCGCTTTGCTGCCCGCGATGGCGATGGCAGGGTCCGCGGCCAGCGCATCCACCAGCCCGGCCAGCCATCCGCCCTGCACCTCGGTATCTTGATTGAGCAAGACCAAGACATCGCCCTGGGCCGCGGCCAAGCCTGCATTGCAGCCACCGCTAAAACCGAGGTTGCTCGCTTGGCGCAGCAGCCGTACTTGGGGATAGGCGGACGCGACTCGATCGGCGGAGCCGTCGGTCGAAGCGTTATCCACGACGATCACTTCAAAGTCTACCCCGGTTTGGGTCAAGAGCGCGTCGAGACAGGCGGGCAGGTCGGCTGCGCCGTTCCACGCCGGGATGATGACCGAAGCGGCAAGCCTGGATCGGCTCATGACTTCACCCCTGCCCGGCGCGCCAAGCGGTCTAGGCTACGCAGGGCGCGCATGATGCGTCCTTGGGCATAGCGTTCGGCCAGGTCACGCCAGTAGGCGGCATTGGCCTGGGCTTGGGTCAACGCCGGTTCGAGATTGACCGGCTGCGGCAGCCAACCGGCGCGGTCGGGCGCGCGGCGCGGCGCTTGGCAAAAGGCGATTAGTGGCGCGGCGGCGTGGCTCCAGGTCAGTTCGCGGCGCGCCCGGCCAAATCCCTCCGCGCGCGCCGCGGGCGCTTCGTCCAGCAGGCGGAGCAGCGCGGCCGCGACCCCGGCGACATCTTGGACATTCACGATCTCGCCTACCGCATAGGCGGCGACCAGGTCGCCGGTGGCGTCGCCGCCGGTCGCCACCACGGGCAGACCGGCCCACAGATATTCGAGGATGCGGCTGCGGAAGGCCAACCGGGTTTCGATGGTATCCAGATGTAGGCTGATCGCTACATCACTTTCGGCCAATACCGCGGGCCAATCGGCATAGGGAACCCAATCGCCAAAGAAGACGTGCCGGTCGAGCAGCCCCTCCTGCTCGGCCAGGGCAAGGGCCGCGGCATGGTGGGACGGCATCTCGGCCATGGCCGGGTTGGGGTGGCGCGTGCCGGGAAAGACTAACTTGGCCGCGGGCTGCCGGCTCGCAACCTGGGTCATGGCGCGGATCGCGGTCAACGGGTCCAGCCAGGGCCACAGCCCGCCGCCCCATAGGATGAGCCGGTCGGTGGCAGCGATGCCGGGCCACACGCCCTTGATCAGCGGGTCGCGCGCCGCGTGGGCTGCGTGCAGCGGTGTGTCGGGCATGGCATAGGGGACCACGTCCACCAGGCGGCGCAGGGTCGGGTCTTCGGCATAGGTGGCCGGGTTGATGCGCCCGTGGGCCTCCAGTTGGCCGAGCCACCAGTCGCGCTGGCGTTCGCCGGCGCAAATGAAGAAATCGCCCAGGTGAAATTGTGCCGGATGATAGGCCAGCCGCGCCTGCCAGAGAGGGTGTTGGGTCTCTAGGGGCAGATGGCGGCAAACCGCCAGCCATTCGGCCAGCACCGGGTCATAGCCGTCCACGACCAAGGCCGCGGGGCCGTTGCCTAAGGCGGGGAACCGGCCTACCAGATCCCCTGCGGCCAGACAGGTTGCGTGCTCTTCCACCAGCGGGGCCAGCGTCTCCCAGCGTTCCAGGTCATAGGCTGCCACATCAAACGGGACCGCGCCGAGATCGGGCGGGGTTGCGGCCGGGACCGCCAAGGTCACAGGCAGATGCGGCGCGACGGCGCGGGCAAGCTGTACGGCGCGGATGCCGGGACCGGCCATCTGCGCCCCAACGATATCGTGGCTGATGATGAGCAGGGACGGCGGCCGGCTCATGGAATGGCATCCATAGCGGGTACAGTGTCTGTGGCGGGCTTCACCGCGGTGGCATAGCATTCAAAGGGGCCGTTGAGCGATTGCAGCGCCTGGGCCAAGGCCAGCACATCCCTGTCAAGACCGGCGAGGTGGGCGGCGGTGTTGGCGGCTAGGCTGTCGGTGAAGGGCAACACCAACCAGGCGGCCAAACGCCGCTTGATCACATAGCTGAGACGCTGCAGCAGCGAATCTCCCTGCTGCGGGATTTCCCGCAGATAGGGCAGCCGGGGACCGTGACCGGGGAGATAGCGCGGCGCGCGGCCGGCCAACGCCTGGGCTTGGGGCAGCATGGGCGAAGCTGTGGCCGGGTTCACGCCCAACTCCGCCTGAGCGAAACCGGCATGCTCCAGCAAGAAGCAGAGCAGGCGCGGGTGATAGAAGCTCACATGGCCGAAGTGGAGATAGAACATCTCCAGATGCGAGAAGAGGGTGCGCGCATCCGGCGTGGCCAAGACGATACGCCCACCGGGGCGCAGGATACGCAGTGACTGGTGGATCAACTCGATCACCTGCGGATAGGGTAAATGCTCCACCAGATGGGCGCAGAAGATGCCGTCCACGCCGTCCGTGGGCGCGGCGGCTAGGTATTCAAAGACGTTCCGGTGAATCACCGGCAGACCCTTGGCGCGTGTCGCCGCGGCGGTCTTGTCGTCGGCGTCGACGCCAACCGCATCTATGCCTTGTTCCAGCAAGAGCGCCACAAAGTCGCCGTCGCCACAGCCCAGGTCCACGACTTGGCGACACCCGGCAAAGAAGGGCAAATAGAATTGCTGGATGCGGCGTTGGCCTGCGGGCGTAACGTCAATATAGCGCAGGAAATCATAGTCCAGCCCGGTCAGGTCATCGGCAATCACAAATGCCTACCTCTCCGCCGGCTGGGGAAGCTGTTCCGCAGCAGTGGATATGCCGGGCGCAAGCGCGCCGTCGAGATGCCAACTTCCTTGCAGCCGCACCAGGCCATAGCCGGCCTGCACCGGGCTGTAGACCACACGCAAGGGATAGAGTCGGTCATGATAGTCGAAGATGGCGGTGTCTTCATGGTTGACCACGGCCACCGACAGCGTATACAGCCCTTCCAGCAGAGGGAGGTCTGGGATGCGGTAGCTGACAACCCCCTCGCCCTCTACATAGGGAATGTCAAGCGCGCCGAATTTGGTGTTTGGGCCAAAGAGATTCATCCCGTTCTGATGGTTGATGCTCAGCCCGAAGACCGGGCGCTCGACGCGATCTGCGGCGCGATAATGCAGCCGCACCATCAACTCGTTGCCGGTTATAAACGAGGTGCGCGGGGTGCCGTCCGCTTCGCACAGCTCGACCGCGGTGATCTGGATTTCCCCTGTGCCCCAGCGCTGTTTGTTGGCCGGCGCGCCGCCTGGCGCTGCGACCGAAGATTGTGGGGCTTCCGCGTTGGCCTGGTGCTGTTTATAGGCCATGATCACATCCTGAGGAGAGCCTTCGGCCGCGATCAAGCCGTTCTCGATCCAGATCGCACGCGTGCAGAGCGTTTGAATTGTGCCCAGGTCGTGGGAGACTAGCAGCAACGTACCTCCGGCGCGGCGATATTGGTAGATGCTCTCCATGCATTTGCTTTGAAACGCAGCATCGCCCACCGCCAACACTTCGTCTACCAGCAGCAGATCGGCGTCGGTGTGGATCGCTACGGCAAAGCCCAACCGCACATACATCCCCGACGAGTAATGCTTGACCGGCGTGTCAATAAAGTCACCCAGCCCGGCATAGGCGATGATGCTGTCCAACTGCCGGTTCATATAGGCGCGATTTAGACCGTAGATCGAGCCATTGAGGAAGATGTTCTCGCGGCCCGTCAGGTCAGGCTGAAACCCCGCGCCCAGCTCTAGCAGCGACGAGACGCGGCCGCGCACAGCCATTTCGCCGCCCGTGGGCGGTAGGATGCCGGTGATGAGCTTGAGCAGCGTACTCTTGCCGGAACCGTTCGGCCCGATCACGCCAACACAGTCACCGGAGTGGATGGCGATGGAGAAGTCGCGTATCGGCCAGAATTCCTCGGCTGTGTGCCGGCGGCGACGAAAGACGCCGATAAAGATGTCTTGCAGCGAGCGGCTGCGCT
>JADLFO010000236.1 GCA_020845455.1 Caldilineaceae bacterium | reverse complement strand
CGCTGCGCCAGCCGGTTCTGCGCCCAAAAGGTCTGCAAAAAGCGCATCAAGGCGGGGTCGTCGCTGTGCAGGCTGATCCCCGGCCCGACCACATAGGCGGTAGTCAGCCCCACCAGCCGCCGCGCCAGCGGATGTCTACGCCACGCCTCGCGCGCGTCCTCAAAGTCCTGCACCCACTCGGCCCACGGTTTGTCGTGCGGGCTGCCGCGCTGCAGCGCCAGCCCGTCCTCGGTGTGACCCACCGGCACGGCGATCACCGCAGCGCGGCCCAGCAGGCGCGCCGTTTGATCCTTCCAGTTCATGCTTTACTCCTCTCAACTGAAGTGTTAGATACCGTAGCGCGGTTTTCAGCGCTGATTGCGGCGCGCACGCAGCCACTACCACCCCGCGGATCGATCCATCTCCAGCAGCGGGTCGCGCGCCGCGGCCACTGTCGAGGCTGCGCCACGCCCCCGGCCATAGGCCAGCGCAGCCAGCGCCAGGGCAAAGGCGTCGGCGCGGTCGTCGTGCAGACCGGCGGGCGCAGCCAGCGTGCTGGCCTCGATGCTTGCCAACTGCGCCACGGTCTCGCCGCAACGGATGCGGCAGGCCCCGCTGCGCACCGCCTCGGCCACGGCGTCATAGAGCAGCGGCTTGCCCTTGATATTGCTCAACCAACCCGGTCTGCCGTCGTAACCTTCCAGCAGACGCACGTCCCCGCGCTCTTGCAGGCTACGGATCACGGCATGGCCGTGGTTGTTACGCTCCACCAGCAGATCGGCCTGGTTGTAATAGCGCGCCAGGTGCGCTAAAGCCTGGGCAAAGACGCCCGGCTCCAGCGGCCCGGCCAGCGTCGCCACCTCCTCCCAGGTTGCAGCATCCAGCACACAGGCGGCGCTGGCGTCGCGATGGGGGATGCCCTCGGCGGGGTCCGCGCCGATCACATAACTGTGATCGGGCGCGGGCGGCGCATAGACCGTCAACCCGGCCAGCGCCGGGGCGGAACTGTCCGCGCAGGCGGGCAAGAACTCGGTCACGGCTTGCAGCCAGTCATAGGGCAGCCGCCGGTCTAGCTGCTCCGGGGCCAGCGCCTCCTCCGGCGTGGCCGGATATTCGGCATAGAAATCGTCATGCGTCCCGCGCTGGGCGAACATCTCCGCCTGCGTACGTTCATGCCAGACGGCGCTGCGGTCGGGCCGCGCATGCCAGGGCAGGAAGAGGGCTTGGTAATCGCCGGCAGAGGAGGAAAGAGGAGGCAGCAAATAGGAAGTAGGGGAAGAGCGCGCCCTATTTGCTATTTGCTCTTTTCTATTTTCTTCTGCCCTGCGGGCGGCGCGAAAAAGATTCTTAAACGGCGACACGGGACGCTGTTTATCGCTGGTGCTGACCAAAAAGAGCTTACCGCCGGCGTCGACCGTGGGCTTGACGGCGTTGAGAAAGGTCGCCAGGTCGGGCACATAGTCGGCCTCGTCGACCAGGGCCAGGCTGCCCGTGTAGCTGCGCCCGCCGCGCGTGCTAAAGGCCAGCACGCGGCTGCCGTTGCTCAATTCCCAAAGCCGCGCCGCATTCTGCAGCGTGCGCCGCGCCTGCATCCACACCGGCAGCCGGTCATAGATACCTCTCATGCGGGCGAGCAGATCCACCGCTTCAACCTCGCGCAGCGAAAAGAGCAGCACAGTGGCCGGCGCTTCAAACAGCGCCATCCACAGCGCATAGCTCAGACAGAGCCACGACAGCCCCAACTGCCGCGCCTTGAGGATCACCAACAGCCGTTCTTGGGCCATGTGGGCCAGCGCCGTCTGCTGGGCGGGCCACAGGTCAAAGCGTACCCAGGCGCGCGCCGTGGCGTTGTAGATGCGCACATAGCGCACCGTGAAATAGCTCACATCCGCCGCGCACTTCATCCACTCCACGCGCGGGTCTGCCATACCGGTCATACAGATTTGCCTCTTTCTCCCTATTCCTCTTTCTGCTCCAGCCTTTGCGTTCTTTGCGCCCTTTGCGGTAAATCTCCCTCCCAATACCGCGCCACGGCTTGTTGCAGATCGGCGTTGCGGCCATATTCCCCCTGGACCACGACGATCACCTCGGCCATACGCCCGGCGCGCGCCGCCTCGGTCAAAACGGCGTGCCAGATATTCACCGCGGGCGGGCTGAAGGCAATGCGCGTCAACATCAACCCGGCCTGGCCTGCCACACGGCGGGCGCTGGCTTCGTCGGCATAGAGGCCCGCCAATACATCGCGCAACGGCAGCCAGTCGCCATGCGCCGCGGACGAAGCCTCGGCGGGCCACGCGCTGCGCCAGCGTTCTAGCTCAACCTGGGCTTGGCGCAGTTCATCGGCGGTGAAGGGCGCGACCTCGCCCTGCGAGGTCTGGACGTCGCTCTCGCTGCGATGGGCGGCCAGCAGGTCGCGCAGCAGCCCGCGCAGCGTGGGCAGCACGCGCCGCGCCTCTTCGCGGTCCATGCCTGTGAGATCGGCCGTCGTCAGCACGGCGTAGACCGCGTTCAACAACTGGTCCACCATGACATGGCGCTGGACATGCGGGTCCAGGTCTTGGGTGTGGATCAGGGCGCGCAGCCGCGCCTCCTCTGCCGCGTCCCAAGCCTGGGCCCGCGCCTGCCAGTGCCAGCGTTGGGCCGCCTGGCGCCAAGCCTGGCCGGGCGCTCGGCCCGAACGGCCCAGCAGTTGCGTGACAAGCCGATAGACGCCGAGCAGCGAGCGGTTTGGGCCAATCAGCCGGTAGACCTCAAAACGGGCATACCAGCGCTCCGGTTCGTCCGGCAAGCGTTCCCAACTGCGCTCCATACAGCACCTCG
>JADLFO010000235.1 GCA_020845455.1 Caldilineaceae bacterium | reverse complement strand
GCTGGCTAGATGTGGCCGTCGCCGGCGGCTGCATGGCCGGCGTAGACAGTCCCGTTCGACGGGCGGGAGGCCATTTCTGCCTGTGCCGTGGGCAGCACAACTTGGATTGAGGTGCCCACGTCGACTTGGCTGGAGATGGCGATCTCACCATGGTGGATCTCGACGATCTCGCGCACGATCGCCAGCCCCAGGCCGGTGCCGGGGATATCCTCGGCCTGACGGTGGTTGCCGCGGTAGAAGCGCTCGAAAACGTGCGGCACATCTTCCTGCAGAATGCCGACACCGGTATCCTCGACGCACAGCAGGACTTGGTCTTGACCGGACAGGCGGCGGGTGGTGACCCGCACCGAGCCTTGGCGGGTATAGTGCAGGCTGTTGACCAACAAATTGGTGACCAGTTGCGACAGTTGATTATAGTCGCCGTCGATCAGCGGCAGCAAGTAGTCGGCGTCAAATTGCAGCATAAGGCCGGCGGCGTCGGCCTGGGGCTGATGCAGTGTCACGATCTGGCCGACCAGCGCGTTGAGGTCGGTCAGCGCCAGCTCGCGCGGTTGATGCTGGGCAATCTCCAAGCGCGAGAGGTTGAGAATATCTTCGACCAGTTGACCGAGCCGCTCTACACTGAGGTGCAGCATGGCTTCATAGTGGAGCCGCTTTTCGGGTTTGCCCCGCTGCAAGAGCGACATATAGAGCTTGAGGTTGCTGATCGGCGTGCGCAGCTCATGCGAGACATTGGAGACGAATTTGGTCTTAAGCTGGTCGAGCGTACGCAGTTGGGCATTGGCGTTTTCCAGTTCGCGCGTGCGCTCGGCCACGCGCACCTCCAGGTCGGCGGCGTAGCGTTCCAACTCGTGATACAGCGCCACCCGGTAGAGCGCGTTGGCCGAGATATCGGCGATGGCCTCCAGCAAGCTCTGTGTCCGGGAGGTGGGCGCATGTTCGCTGCCCAGCCAAAGTACGCCCAGGCCGCGGTTGTGCGCGATCAACGGCACACCCAAGAGCGTCTGCACGCTGCGCTGCTCGCCTACCCAGTCCCGGACGCTGCCGTCGTCGACTGCGACATGATAGGGCTGGCCTTGGACTAGGATTTGGGTGATCGGCGTGCGGCTGACCGGCAGGCGCACGCCGGTGGCGGCGGCGAAATCGCCGTGCGCCCACTCGACCACCATCTCGCCGTTGTGCGCGTCGATCACCGTGAAGGCGGCGGCGGGGGCGCTAAAGAGTACGCATACTTGATCGAGGATGACGGGCACCATCTCGGTGCGCGTGGAGGCGCGGCGCAGGGCCGAGGCTACCGTCAGGATCACCTCGCGCTCGCGCGCCGTGCGCCGCTGCTCGGTCAGGTCGCGCAGCAGCGCGGCATAGTTGATCACGACGTGTTGGGCGTCGAAGATCGGGAACAAGGTCGCTTCGATTTCGCAGAGCGTCCCATCGCGGCGGTGGAGATGCGAGACGCCGGACCAGGGCGCGCTGCCGGCGATAGCCTCGAGGAACTGCCAGCAAAACCCATCGCGGCCCGCTGCGATGTCGCGCACACTGCGCCCGGCCAGGTCGTGCCCGGCGTACCCGGTGAGCCGTTCGCAGGCGGCGTTGACAAACTGGATCGTGCCCTGGGGGTCGGTGATGATCACGGCTTCGACGGCCTGCTCTACCACCGCGGCCAGCCGGGCGATCGCTTGTTCGGCGTGTACGCGGTCGGTGAAGTCGCGCAGCACAGCCAGGATTGAGGTCACCTGGCCGGAAGCGTCGAATTCGGGCACAAGCCGCGCGTCGATATGGCGCACCCCGGCGGGCGTGGGCAAGGCGAATTCGACGCGCCGCTGTTCTCCGCCGGCTGCGGTCGCCCGGCATTCGGCGTACCAGAGGTCGGCCACGCGGTCGGGTATGCCCAGTTCGCTGCGGGAAGCCTGCCCAAAAAGCTCCGGCGTGACGCCAAGGATGCGCTCGATCCCCTGGTTGACGTAGATCGGGCTGCCCTCTGGGTTCAGCCGCAGGATCACGTCGGGCGAATTTTCCGCCAAGGTCCGGTATTGCGCCTCGCTGGCCGCCAGCGCGGTCTGGGCCGAGCAGAGCCGCGCCCCGACCTGGACGCGCGCCAGCAACTCGCGTTTGCCCACCGGTTTGACCAGATAGTCGTCGGCGCCCGCCTCCAGCCCGCCGAGGCGTTCATCCTCGCTCGTCTTGAGCGCCGAGAGCATGATCACATAGGTGGAGGTAAGCGCCGGGGTAGCCTTGATCCAGGCGCAGATCTCGCTGCCGTCGATGTCGGGCAGCACGCGGTCGAGAAGAACGATATCGGGGCGGTGCGCGGCCAGCAGGGTTTGGGCCTGCACCCCGCTGTCCGCCTCCCAGATTTGGTAGCCGGCCTGGGTCAAGACTGCGCTGTAGAGCCGCAGCAGGGTGGCCGAATCTTCGACGATCAAGACCTGGACAGGGTGATCCATGCTCGTTAATCCTTGAACAGGGCGGCCGGATTCTGCCGCTCCTCATACACACGCTGTAAGACAAAGCTCAGGCTTTCCAGCCGGACTGGTTTGCTTATATAGTCATTCATGCCGTTGCGCAGACAGTGTTCGCGGTCGCCCTCCATGGCGTGGGCGGTCATGGCAATGATGTAGGGCTGCTCTAGCCGGCTGTCTTGCCGGATGCGGCGTGTGGCCTCGATGCCGTCGAGTTCGGGCATCTGTACATCCATCAGCACGACATCGTACGGTTGGCGAGCCAGGGCGTCCAGCGCTTGGTTGCCGTTGCTCGCCAGGTTGGGCGCATAGCCGAGCCGCTCCAGCATACGCAGGGCGACCTTTTGGTTAACCAAATTGTCTTCGGCCAGCAAAATGCGCAGTGGGTAGCGGTCGCCCAGGCGCTCGCTGCCGGCGGAGACCGCGTCGGCGGCGGGGATGCCCGCCGCGCCTGGGGCGGGGTGCAGGATCTCCAGCAGGAGACCTGCCAACTGGTCGGCTTTAACCGGTTTGGTCAACTGTGTGGCGTGCATGAGCGGAAGGTTGTGGCGGCTGGGTTTGCCCACAGCCGCCAGCAGCACCACCGGCAGCCGCCGATAGAGGGGCAGTTGGTGCAGCGCCGTAGCCAGGGCGATGCCGTCCATGCCTGGCATGTACATATCCAGCAGTGCGATATCGAACGGGGCGGCAAACGGGGCTGCCGCCCCCTTCGCATCTACGCCTTCGGCTGCGCCGGCTGCGACGAGATGCGCCAGGGCCTGCTCGCTGCCGGCAAAGCCGGCATAGACCATGCCCAAGTCTGTGGCATAGCGCTCGAGAATCGCGCGGCTGGTGGCGTCGTCGTCCACAATCAGCAGCCGCTTGCCGGCCAGCGGCGCAAGATCGCGCGCTGGCTGCAGCGTCGACGGCAAAGCCGCAGGCAGGACGAGCGTAAAGCGGAAGGTCGACCCCATGCCAAGTTGACTCTCAGCCCACATCCTGCCGCCCATCATCTCGGCTAGCCGTTTGCTGATCGTCAGCCCCAACCCTGTGCCGCCAAAGCGCCGGGTCGTCGAGGCGTCGACCTGCATAAACGGGCGGAAGAGCGACAGGAGCCGGTCGGCGGGGATGCCGATCCCGGTATCGCGCACCGCAAATTCGAGCAGCCCTTCGGCCTGTTCGTCGGGGCGCACAGAGACATAGACATCGCCGGAGGGGGTGAATTTGACCGCGTTGCCCAACAGGTTGACCAAGATCTGGCGCAGCCGCGTCTCATCGCCCAACACGACCTCCGGCACGCGCGGGTCGATGTAGTAGATCAACTCCAGCCCGCCGTCAAGCGCTTTGGGCGTCAAGAGGTCAAGCGCCTCCTCAATGCAGGCGCGCAGCCCGAAAGGCCGCTCCTCCAGTTCAAGACGGCCCGCCTCGATCTTCGAGAAGTCCAGGATTTCGTTGATGATGCTGAGCAGCGAATCGCTGCTGGTGCGGATCGTCTCGGCAAATTCGCGTTGGTCGGCGCCCAACTGGGTGCCCAAGATCAGCCCGGTCATCCCGATGATGCCGTTGAGCGGAGTACGGATCTCGTGGCTCATGTTGGCCAGAAATTCCGATTTGAGCCGCGAGGCCTCGATAGCCCTATCGCGCGCGCTCGCCAATTCCGCCTCGATCGCTTTGTGTTTGGTTAGGTCGGTGAAGACCAGGATACGGCCCCCACGCGCTCCCTCCGCATGTGGTATATCCAGGCGCGCCGCTTCTGGGCGAGGGACGTCGGTCACACGCATTGAGACCATCTGGCCTGCAGCATGGCGCAGGGTAATCTCATAGCGGCGCGGTTCGGCAGAAGATGCAGACGCCTGATCGCTCTCGTCTGCCGCCAGGATGACAGCGTAGGGCTGCCCGACCAGCGCGGCATGATCATAGCCGAGCAGATGGGCCAAGGCAGGGTTGACATATTCGAACGCGTCGGTCTTGTCGAGCACCGCCAAGCCTTCCCCCATGCTGTCCATGACCTGGCGTGCAAAGTCGCGTTGGGCATGAAGTTCCTCCTCGGCCTGTTTGCGTTCAGAGATATCCAACTTGACGGCGATGAAGTTGGTGATCGCGCCGGTCTCATCCTTGACCGGCGTAATCGTCATCTGCTCGGAATAGAGGCTGCCGTCCTTGCGCCGGTTGACCACTTCTTCGTTGTGCCAGACGCGCCCGCCTTGGATGGTCTCCCACAGTTTTTGGTAGAACCGCTCCGAGTTGACGCCGGATTTGAGGATGCGTGGGTTCTGGCCGATGGCTTCGGTGGCGGAATAGCCGGTGAGCCGGGTAAAAGCAGGGTTGACCCATTGGATCGTCCCTGCGGCGTCGGTGATCACGATGGCGTTGGCCGTGGCGGCCAGGGCGGCGGAGTGCAGTTCCAACTGGCGCGAGACGCGCTTAAGTTCGCTGATGTCGGTGTGCGTGCCCAAGAGACGCAGCGGCGCGCCGTCTGCGCTGCGCGCCACACAGCGCCCGCGGTTCATGATCGTGTGCCAGACGCCGTCGGCGGCGCGCAGCCGCGCCTCCAGTTGGATGGTGTCGCTCCTGCCCGTCCACAGCGCATCGACCGCCTGTTGAAAGGCGGCTTCGTCCGCCGGGTGGAGCAAGCCACGCAGAAACTCATAGCCCCCTTCCCCATGCCGGGGCGGGTAGCCGAGCATGGTAAACATGCGGTCGGATAAGAGGTCGGGGCCGTGGCCAAAGTTCAGCTCATACAGCCCATCTTGTGTTGCTTCCAAGGTCAGCCGCAGCCGTTCCTCACTGGCGCGCAAACTCTGCTCGGCGCGAAGTGAGTCTGCCACGCTTTGCGTCAGACGCCGGGTGTGCTGACGCCAGAGCAGGAAGCCCATTGCCGGCAGCGCCAGCCCCAGCGCCCAGACGAGGAGATGGGCGCCAAACAACAGGGCGAGGGGGGTATGTGCGATGGGCTGTGTGGTGTGCAAACGCAGATGCCAGGCGAGAAGCCAGCCCGACATGCATGTCCAGAGAAAAGCCGCCACAGCCGGCCCTGCCCAGCGGGCCGGATAGCGAACACGCCGCAGTTGTTCAATCATACCAGAGTTGCATACCGGTTTCGAGTCAGGGTTACCGCCTGCGGTGTCCCTGAGAATGATCCCCCAAGCCGCCTTGGAGCGAGTTGCTGTGTTGGGCTGCGCTGCATAAAAATGGCTATCGACTGATCTAAACGGACTTATACTATAGGTACGTTTGGAGATGCCCAAATGGGTACGCTCTCATTGTAATCTGCGAAATGCCCTGCCGGTTCAACCTTGTTTTCACCCCAAAGCGCCGGCGACTGCCGGGGAGGAGCAAAACCATGAGGCTGCGACGGCTGCGACGATGGGCCGCGCCGGCGGGCGAGGAACTGACAGTGACCTGGGAGGATTGGGTGGAGGGTTCGCGCTGCTCGGCGATGGTTGCTTGTGTATGGATAGGGGATGCGCGGCTCTGGCGATCAGGCGATGCGGTTGGGCAGCGGCCTGCCTTCCAGCCCTGCCAGCAGGTTGTCCACGGCGCGCCGCGCCATATTGTAGCGGGTCTGGCGTGTGGCGCTGCCCAGATGGGGCGCGATTACCACGTTGTCCATACGCAGCAGGGGATGGTCACGCGGCAGCGGTTCGGGTTCGGTCACGTCGAGCGCCGCGCCCGCGATCCAGCCTTCCTGCAGGGCTTCGACGAGCGCGTCATGATCCACCACACCGCCGCGCGCCACGTTGATCAGAAAGGCGGTGGGGCGCATGTGACGCAGTTGCTCGCGCCCGATCAAGTGATGTGTCTCGGCGGTCAGCGGTACGTTGAGCGTGACAAAGTCGGCCTGCTGCAGCAGGTCGTCCAGGGGCAGATAGGTCGCGCCCAGTTCGGCTTCGGCGGCCTCATTGCGCTTGCGGTTGTGGTAGAGGACCGTCATGTCGAAGCCGCGCGCCCGGCGCGCCACCTGCTGCCCAATGTTGCCCATGCCGACGATGCCAATGGTCGCGCCGTGGACTTCATAGCCGTGGAGCAGGTTGGGGTCATAGACGGTGAATTCGGCGCTGCGCGCATAGCGGTCGCCGATGACCAGGTTGCGCGCCACGGTCATGAGCAGGGCAAAGGTCAGGTCGGCGGTGGCGCCGTCAACCAGGCGCGGGGTGTTGCCAACCGCGATGCCGCGTGTTTTGGCGTCGCCTAGATGGATGTGGTCGACGCCGACGCCGAAGTTGCTGATCACACGCAGGTTGGGCATGCGGTCCATGAGCGGGCCTGCGATCTTGGGGTGTCCGTAGACAAAGAACCCTTCAGTCTCAGCCAAGATCGCCGGGTCGGTGGCGTCGCCTTGCCAGACCGTCACCGCACACTGCGGGGTGAGCATCTCTAGGATCTCGGCGGAAAGCTGGGTATTGGTCAGCACACTGTGGGGCATGGCCGGCTCCTCAAATGGCTAGGGAAGTAGCGAAGGCCCTCCCGCGGCGCTTGGGCGGCAGATGGGAAAGCGCAGACGCATGATTGCAGACGCCAATATACCAGACAAGCGCAGCCCGCGGCAACCAGGCGCTCAACCAGGAGGTATCTCACGCTGGGGGGCGCACCGCAGCAGAGAGATGCTTCGCGCCGCGCCACGGGCGGCGCCGGCTCAGCATGACAGACCGCCCCTAATCTGAAATGCACCCCGGCCGCGATGGCTACTTGCGCCGCAGGATAAGTTGTGATGTAATCGGTCTACGCCTGACCCATGCTCGGCACAGTCGCAGACGACGTCCCTATTCTGTCATCCGGCCTATCGTCTAGATATATAGTCCAGACACAAGCCCAGACAGAGTGCGGACACCGCTCCCCGGTTGGATCATCTGCCTGCTGTGTGATCGGCGCTCTTTTGTTGGCGCTCCCTCAAGTTGGTGCGCAGTGTTTCGCCGGCTGCTGCTTTGGATGCGCCAGGTCGTGCCGCTGCCTCAATCCAACTTTCCGCTCAAAACCACCTGTCAGACCGAAACACTAGATCGAACCATCAGGAGGACAAAGGACGATGACAAAGCAGATCTCGCGACGTGGCTTTTTGACGATGAGCGGCGCGCTGGCGACCGTCGGCGTGCTGGCGGCATGTGCGCCCACAGCCGCGCCCCAGGCGCAGACCGGCGGCGAAGGCGGCGCAGCCCCCAGCGGCGATACCGTCAACCTGAAGTGGGACACCTTCCGCGCGCCCGGCACGGGGTGGAATGAGGAACGGATCGAGACGTTCAAGGAGAGCCATCCCAACGTCAATATCGAGTTCCGCCCGCTCACCGGTTCCAGCCAGCAGGACAACTATGGCAAGATGTATGCCCAACACGCCGCCGGCGATCTGGGCGACATCATCGCCTTTGACCCCTCGCATTTCCATTTCTGGCGCGCCATTAGCAAGCAGATCATCATGCCGATCGACGACCTGGTGCAGGCCGACGCCACCGATCTGTCGCAGTGGTACGAGCAGTTTATGAGCCTGCAATCTTACCAAGGCAAGCTCTATGGGCTGCCCAGTTGGGGCTGGGCCGGCTGGGATACGCTCGTCACCAACGCCGTTCACTTCAACGAGGCGGGCTTTGAACTGCCGGACCCGATCGGCCATGAGACCTCGATGGATCAGATCGGCGAGTGGGCGCGCGCCTTGTACAAGGAGGGCGAGCGCTTTGGGCTAGCGGTCGGCATCGGCGAAACGTCGCTGGCCGTGCTGCCGCGCATCTGGAATGGCGAACTGATCAACGAGGAAGGGACGAGATGTGTCCTGCTCGACGACGAGAACTCGCAGGCTGCGCTGCGCTGGCTCTATGATCTGGCCGTGACCGACAAGGTGCTGCCCGCGCCAGGCGCGGTGGAGGACCTGCCCGCGGCCCAGTTGGAGGGCAAGATCACCATGAACTGGGCCGGGTCGCTCAACGTGCGCAACCTCAAGCGCGACGCCAAAGACCCGGCGGTGGTCGAGGCCTCGCAGATCCTCTTCCCCACGCGCGAAGACGGGCGCTTCCCCAGCCAGATTCGCGGGGGAACCTGGAACATCCTCAACGGCACGGCCTACCCCGCCGAGGCCTATCAGTTCCTGCTGCACATCACCAATACTGAAGGCTGCTATGGCTTCAACCTGGTCGGCGGCCAGGGGGCGTTTGTGCGGCCCGACGTGATGCAGCAGTTGATCGAGAACGACCCGGTGCATGAGTGGTTCCTGCCCAACCTGGAAAACGGCATCCCGGCCCATGCGCCCGCCAACTCGCGCGGGCGAGAATATACCGATGCCGCGGCACAGTGGGGTACGCTGTTGTTTGACCCCAACCAGCCGGTGGAGTTTGAAAAAGGTCTGCAAGACCTGGTCGACAATATCCAGGCTGTGCTGGATATGGAGCCGGCCTAGCCGGCCGCACCGGTGGGCCGGCCGTGATCCGTTCACAGCCGGCCCACCCGGACACCGGACGGGAAGCTGAGGAGAGCTGTATGGCAACGATGGCAAACCGGATGGAGGGAAGGGCGCGTCGCGGATGGTCCCTCGCCAAACGGCGTGAGAATCTCTATGGCTATCTCTTTCTCACGCCCTGGCTGCTGGGTTTCTTCGGCCTCTTTATTGGGCCGGGGTTGGTCTCACTCTATTTGAGCTTGACCAAATATGATGTCTTGAGCGCGCCGGAGTTTGTCGGCGCGGCCAACTACGTCAAGATGTTTACGGGCGATGACCTTTTCTGGCCGTCGCTGGTCCGCACCTTCTATTTCGCCGGGGTAGGCGTGCCGCTGGGCGTCTTGGGGTCGATGTTCCTGGCGATCCTGCTCAACAACCAACTGCGCGGGGTCACGGTCTATCGCACGCTCTTTTTCATGCCCTCGCTGGTGCCGCTGGTGGCGTCGGTGGTGTTGTGGAAGTGGCTGCTCAATACCGACTTCGGCATCGTCAACCAGGCGCTGCGCGACCTGGGGGTGCAGAACCCGCCCGGCTGGTTTAGCGACCGCGCCTGGGCCATTCCCTCGCTGATCTCGATGCGGTTGTGGGCCGGGATCGGCGGCACGCAGATGATCATCTTTTTGGCGGGGCTGCAGGGCATCCCCGAATCGCTCTATGATGCGGCTGCCATCGACGGGGCCAATACCTGGCAGCGCATGCGCCATGTCACGATCCCGCTGCTGACGCCCACGATCTTCTTCAACACCGTGCTGGGCATCATCGGTGCGCTGCAGACCTTTGCCGCGGCCTTTGTCGCCACCGAGGGCGGCCCCGGCTTTGCCACCTGGTTCTATGCGCTGCACATCTGGAAACATGCCTTTGACTACTGGAACATGGGCTATGCGGCGGCGCTGGCCTGGTTCTTTGCGATCATCATCGTGGGGCTGACCATCTTGCAGATGACGCTGTCCAAACGCTGGGTTTTTTACTATGGAGAGTAAGCGCCAATGACTACCACCTCCAGCGCCGCGCCCGCACCGGTCACGACGATCGACCATGCCTATTCGCAGGCGCGCCGCCGCCGGCGTCGTCTGGGCAAGGCGGCCACCTATCTGCTGTTGACGCTGTCTGGGCTGATGTTCGCCTTCCCGCTCTATTGGACGGTCTCCAGTTCGCTGCAGACCTGGCAGGAACTGCGTTCGTTTACGCCCCATCTGCTGCCGGAAGTGCCGCAGTGGCAAAACTATGCGACGGTCTTCCGCACCGTGCCCTTTGCGCGCTGGATGGCGAACAGCTTTCTGATCGTGGCAATCACGATCCCCGGCACGATCATCACGGCGACGATGACCGCCTACGCCTTTGCCCGTTTCAACTTTGTGGGCAAGAATGTCTGGTTTGTCCTGATGCTGGGCACGATGATGATCCCGGCGACGGTGACGTTGATCCCGCAATATCTGCTTTTCTTCAAGCTCAAGCTGATCAACACCTATATCCCCCTGACTATCGGCTCGTGGCTGGGCGGCGGCGCGTTTATGGTTTTTCTGCTGCGCCAGTTTATCCTGAGCATCCCGCGCGACCTCGACGAGGCGGCGACGATCGACGGGGCCGGCCCGCTGCGCATCCTGTGGAGCGTGATCGTGCCCTTGATGAAGCCGGCGCTGACGACGGTGGCGATCCTCCAGTTCCTCAACGACTGGAACGATTTCTTTGGCCCCTTTATCTATCTCAACCGGCAAAATCTGTTTACGGCTGCGGTGGGGCTGCGTTTCTTCCAATATCTGCCGCTGGAGACACAGGACCCGCGCGATCATCTGCTGATGGCCGCAGCCGCGATCTTGACGATCCCGGTGCTGACGCTGTTTGCGCTGGCGCAGCGTTACTTTATTTCGGGGGTGGTGCTGTCGGGGCTAAAGGTGTAATCTGCGCCATGCGCGCCAGCAGCCGCTGCGCCGCCACGATCACCGGTTGGTCGACCATCTTGCCTTCATAGACAAAGACTCCGGTACCCTGCGCCTGGTGCGCTGCAAAGGCGTTCACCAACGCCTGGGCGCGCGCCACCTCGGCAGGGGCCGGGGTAAAGGCCTGGTTGATCACCGGCAGTTGGCGCGGGTGTATCGCGGTCTTGCCGCCAAACCCCAGCCCGCGGCCCAAGGCGCATTCTTCCTCCAGCCCGGCCAGGTTATCAAGCTCCAGATAGACGGCATCCACGGCGTGCAGTCCATAGGCGGCGGCCGTGATGACCAGGCTGCTGCGCGCATAGAGCAGTTCGACTCCGCCGGGGCTGCGGATCGCCCCCACGTCTGCCGTGAAATCCTCCGCGCCAAAGATCAGCCCGGCCAGGCGCAGCGTGGACGCGGCGATCTCCCCTAGGCGCAGGAGGCCGCGCGCCGTCTCGATCATGGCGAAGATCGTCAGGCTGCCCTGCGCCAAGCCGCGGGCTTGCTCGGCCTGGGCCAGCCGCGCGTCGAGGTCCAACAGCTCGGAGGCGGCTTCGACTTTGGGCAGCACATAGCCGTGCGGCGGCGATGGCAGTGTGGCGGCCAGTTCGGCTTCGATCATCCCGTGCGTCGGGTGGTTGAGCCGCACCAGCCGCTCGCGCGGGCCGAAGTCCAGCCGGGCCAGCGCCTCGCCCACGACGGCGCGGGCGGCTTCCTTCTGGCTGCGCGCCACACCGTCCTCCAGGTCGAGGATCAGCGTGTCGGCGTCCAAGGCGGCGGCTTTCTCGATCTTGCGCAGGCTGTCGCCGGGGACATAGAGGAGCGAGCGGCGGGGAAATGGGGTTTCCGGTTGGGCGCGCATCGGGCTGGGTTGGTTGGTCATAAGTGTCCGCGAAATGGCCTCTGCTTGGCGGTTCGGCCCATTGGGTGGTAGAGTTGTAGTACCAGGGAAATCCTCCCCTTGTCGATGCACCGATTACACCACAAAGCGCGAGTCTGTGCCACATCCGGCTCGCCCACAGTGCTGCAACCTTGCCCATGCAACCCGTCTCTTCTATCCCACTGGCCGCAAGTCTGGACCGCATTACGCCCTCGCGTATCCGCGACCTGGCCGACGTGGCCTTTGGCATGGAGGGGGCGCTCAAGCTGCATTTTGGCGAGTCGAATCTGCCTACGCCGCAGTTTATCAAGGACGCGCTGGGCCGCGCCGTGGGCGAAGGCTACACCTATTACAGCGAGAACGGTGGGCTGCCCAGCCTGCGCGCCGCGCTGGCGCAGCACTACGCCCTGCATCACGGCGTGGCGCTCGACCCTGCCGCCGAGATCATGATTACCGCTTCGGGCGTGCAGGCGCTCAACGTGGCGATCCGCTGTACACTCAACCCCGGCGACGAGGCGCTGGTGCTGACGCCCAACTGGCCCAACGGCGGTGAGATCGTCAAGCTCTACGGCGCGACGCCGGTTGAGGCGCCCTATGCCTATGACGGGGTGCGCTTCCGGCCCGACCTCGACGCGCTGGCCGCGGCGCTGACCCCGCGCACCAAGCTGCTGATCTACACCTCGCCTTCGAACCCGTTGGGCTGGGTGGCGACCGTGGCGGAGCAGCAGGGGCTGCTTGACTTTGCACGGCAGCACGGCCTCTGGCTGCTGGCCGACGAGGTCTACGAGCGGCTCTATTACGAGGGGCCGATTGCACCGTCGATCCTGCGTCTCTGCACGCGCGACGACGCTGTGATCGCGGTGCAGTCCTTTTCTAAAGCCTACTGCATGACCGGCTGGCGGCTGGGCTGGGTGGTGAGCCGGCGTGACCTGGTGCGCAAGGCGACTCAGTTGAACGAGTTTATCGTCTCGCACGCGCCGTCGATGATCCAGCGTGCGGGCGAGGCCGCGCTGATCCAGGGCGAAGACGCGGTGGCGGCGCTGGTGGAGCAGTTGCAGGAACGCATGGCCTTTTGCGCCGGCGCGCTCGCTGCGGTGTCGCGCATCTCGCTGCCCAAGCCGGAGGGTGCGTTCTATCTCTTCCCGCGCATCGCCGGGCTGGACGACCCGATGGACTTTGCGCTGGCGCTGCTGCGCGAGCAGAAGGTCGCCGTCGCGCCGGGCAACGCCTTTGGCGCGGGCGGCGAAGGCAGCGTGCGCCTCTGCTTTGCGTCGGATTTTTCTGTCCTGGAACCGGCGATGGAACGATTTTGCCGGTTTGTCGAGACGTACTAGAGCCGTCTCAGAGCAAACAACAGGAGAGGGTATGGCTCAACTCGGTGTGACAGTGGCCGTGATGCAGGAGGGGACTATCCTGCTTACAAAGCGCGAGGATTTGGAAATCTGGTGTCTGCCAGGAGGCCAGATCGAGGCCGGTGAATCACTGGCCCAAGCCGCCATTCGCGAAACGCGTGAGGAGACAGGGCTTGAGGTACGCCTTACCCGGCTGATTGGCGTTTACTCACGGCTTGGCCTTCTCGAAGATGGGCACAGCCTCTTGTTTGCGGCTGAGCCAGTGGGAGGCAACTTGCGGCTTCAGCCGGGAGAGACGGTCGATGTGGGTTGGTTTCACGCCGATGCGCTTCCCACGGCTTTGATGGCATGGCATCAGCAGCCGATTCGGGCCGCGCTTCAGGGGGCAGGGCAGGGCCTTGCTTGGACGGTGCATGTATCTTCGCCGTTGACCGAGCAAGTCAAGAATCGCCAGGATTTATACGCAATGCGTGACCAGTCGGGCCTGGCGCGTGATGAATTCTATGCCGAACTCATGCGCTCCACGGCGATTCAAGAGACGTTGGATGTGGGAGAGTTGTGATCTCGTAAAACGTGCGGTTGGAAAACCGCACCTACATACTGAAAGAGGCAACTATGGCTGCTGAAGAAGCCAACATCCAGAACAAGGTATTGCGCCATGTGGTGCTTTTTGGCTTCAAACCCAGCACCACGCCCGGCGACATCGCCTCGGTCGAGCGGGCTTTTGCCGCGCTGCCGAGCAAAATCGACGCCATTCTCGATTTTGAGTGGGGCACGGACGTGAGCGTCGAAGGCAAGGCGCAGGGCTATACCCACTGCTTTTTTGTGACCTTCCGCGACGAGGCGGGCCGCGCCGTCTATCTACCCCACCCGGATCACCAAGCCTTTGGCCGCGTCCTGCGCCCGCACCTGGACAAGGCGCTTGTGCTCGATTACTGGACGGAGCGCTGAGATGCCCAAGGTGGTCTTTTTCACCAACCTGGCCGCGGAGACGGCGGCGCTGTTGACCCGCCACGCGCCGGCAGACTATGCGGTGACGACCGCGGCCACGTCGCTGCCCGACGCCGAGAAGGCCAAACTGTTGGCGGATACCGACTTTCTGATCCTCTTCCCCGGCGTGATCGCCGCTGAGGTGCTGGCTGCCGCGCCGCGGCTCAAGCTGATCCAACTGGTGAGCGCCGGGTTTGACCAACTAGACCTGAAGCTGTGCCGCCAACTCGGCATCCCGGTCGCCAACAACGGCGGCGCGAACTCGACCGACGTGGCCGAGCACACGCTGGCCTTGATCTTGGGCTGGTACCGGCGCATGGTGGAGATGGATGCCAACGTGCGCCAGGGGGCGTGGTCGGCGATCGATTCGGGCATGACGACCTACACCATCCACGGCAAGACAGTGGGCATCGTGGGGCTGGGCAATATTGGGCGCAAGGTCGCGGCGCTGTTGCGTGCCTTTGGGGCCGAGGTACTCTATACCGATGCCTTCCCGGCTCCGCCGGCGGTGGAGCAAGCGCTTGGCGTGACGCGTGTGACGATGGAGGAACTGCTCAACCGCTCCGACGTGGTGACGCTGCATGTGCCGCTCAACGCCCAGACGCACGGGTTGATCGGCGCGGGCGAACTGGGGCTGATGAAACCCAACGCGCTCCTGGTTAATACCTGTCGTGGGCCGGTGGTGGACGAGGCCGCGCTGATCGACGCATTGGGCCGCGGGCAGATCGCGGGCGCGGCGCTGGATGTCTTGGAGAAGGAGCCGCCCGCTGCCGGAAATGCGCTGCTCTCGATGGCAAATGTGCTGCTCTCGCCGCATATCGCCGGGGTGACCAAGGATACCTGGGCGCGGCGTGGGGTCTTTATCTTTGACAACCTACAGCGCGTGGCGCAAGGCCAACCCGCGCTGGCCGTGATTGGCTAGAAGGAGCAACGATGAAGCTGGGCTACAGTACATGGGGGATGCCCAAAGTCCCCGTCGACACGATCATCCCGCATCTGGCGAAGCTGGGCTTTGACGGCGTAGAGTTGACCGTCAAACCCGGCTGGTCGACCGAACTCTATTCGATGGACCGGGCCGAACGCAAACGCATACTCAAACTGGTCCGCGATCACGGGCTGGAACTGCCCGCCATCGCCGGGCATACCAGCCTGCTGGAGAGCGACCCGCAGGAACACGCCGCCAATTTCCAGCGGCTCAAGGACACGATCGACCTGGCCGTGGAGTGGGCGGTGGACGGTGTGCCGCCAATCTTGGACACGACGACCGGCGGAACCCCGGAGCAGTGGGACGACCTCAAGTCGCTCTTGGTGGAGCGCACCGCCGCGCTGGTGGAGTACGCCGAGGCGCGCGGGGTGGTGATCGGTATGGAGCCGCACTATGCCAACCTGATCAACACGCCCGAAAAGGTGCTGGAACTGCTGCGTCTGGTCGATTCGCCCAACCTGCGCGTTACCTTCGACATCAGCCACTTCAACATTCAGGGCTATCCCATCGAGCAGTCGGTGGCGGCGATGGCCCCGGTGACCGTCTTCGCCCACATCAAGGACGAGCGCGGGCTGGTTCCCAATTTTGACTTTTTGATCCCCGGCGAAGGGGTTTTTGACTATGTGACCTATCTGAAGGAGATGGCGCGCCATCACTACACGGGCTATATCATGCCGGAGATCAGCATCTTTGTGCAGCGCCGCCCGGATTATGACGCGCTGGCCGCGGCCGCACAGAGCGCCGAGGTGCTAAACCGAGCCTATGCCGCCGCGGGGATGCCGCGCTCTTGAATTGCGACGCAGTTAAGTTGGCATAACACATAGGAGCCAGGAGGAACGGATGGAGGCACGACCCATCGGGTATCAATCCACGCCCCCCGCTGTGGGCTATACTGAGCTAGACGCCGAGCAAGGGCTGCACATGTATGAGCAGATGTGCAAGATCCGGGCGTTTGAAGAGACGTCCAATGAACTCTACACGTCGGCGCGTATGCCCGGCCTGACCCATCTCTACATCGGCGAGGAGGCCGTGGCCGTGGGGGTCTGTGAGGCGCTGCGCACCGACGATTACATCACCAGCACCCATCGCGGCCACGGCCACTGTCTCGCCAAGGGCGCAGAGTTGAACCGCATGTTTGCCGAACTGCTGGGCAAGGCTGCGGGCTACTGCCGCGGCAAGGGCGGCTCGATGCACATCGCCGACCAGGATACGGGCAACTTGGGGGCCAACGCCATCGTGGGCGGCAGCGCGGGCATCGCCACGGGCGCGGGGCTGTCGATCAAGATGCGCCGCAGCGACCAGGTGGCGGTCTGCTTTTTTGGTGACGGCGCGCTGGGCCAGGGGCTGTTCTATGAATCGATGAATATGGCGCAGTTGTGGAAGCTGCCCGTGATCTATGTGTGCGAGAACAACCAGTACAACGAGTATACGCACAACAGCGAGGCCGCCGCTGGCAGCTTCTTGGGCCGCGCCCAGGCATTTGGCATCCACGCCGAGGAGGTCGACGGGCAGGATGTGCGTGCCGTCTATTCGGTGATGGCGCGGCTGGTGGCGCGGGCGCGCGCCGGCGAGGGGCCTGCCTTTTTGCTCTGCCATACCTACCGCTTCCACGGCCATCATGTAGGCGACATCGACCGCACCTACTACCGCTCGAAGGAGGAAGAGGCCTGGTGGAAGGCGGAGCGCGACCCACTGCACGTGCTGGGCGAATGGCTCACCGGCGAGCAGGCGGTTGAGCGCTCCGTGTTGGAGGCAATCGACGGCGCGGTGCGCGCCGAGGTCGAAGCGGCTGTGAACTTTGCGCTCAGCGCGCCTTATCCTGACCCTGCCGAGGTGGATGCGCATGTCTACGCCTGATGCCCAGTTTAGCCTGGCGGTGTATAACCCCAACGCCCGCGAACTGACCTTTGCCGAGGCGATCCGCGAGGCGATCGCCGAGGAGATGCGTCGCGACGCCCGCGTCTTTGTGATCGGCGAGGACGTGGCCGAGGCGGGCACGGTCTTTAAAGTGCTCAAGGGCATGGTCGAGGAGTTTGGCCCGGAGCGGATTTTAGATTCGCCGATTTCCGAGGCGGGCATCGCCGGGTTGGGTGTGGGCGCGGCGATGACTGGGATGCGGCCCATTGTGGATATCATGTTCGGCGATTTTATCACGCTGACCATGGACCAGATGGTGAACCAGGCCGCCAAGACGCACTATATGTCGGGCGGCAAGCTCAAGGCGCCGATGGTGCTGCGCACGACCTTGGGGGCCACGCGGCGCTCGGCGGCGCAGCATTCGCAGTCGCTGCACGCCTGGTTCAGCCATGTGCCTGGGCTGAAGGTGGCGATCCCGTCCACCCCCTATGATGCCAAGGGGCTGATGAAGAGCGCCATCCGCGACGACAATCCGGTGGCGATCTTCGAAGACAAGATGCTCTACCAGTTTAAAGGGCCGGTGCCTACGGGTGAATATACGATTCCCTTGGGCGTGGCGGACATCAAACGCAGCGGCGAAGACCTGACCCTGGTGGCGACGAGCAGCATGGTGCAGGTGGCGTTGCAGGCCGCCGAGCAACTGGCCGAGATCGGCATCAGCGCCGAGGTGGTGGACCCGCGCACGACCGCGCCGCTGGACAAGGCCACGTTGATCGAGTCGGCCAAGAAGACCAGCCGGGCGCTGATCGTGGACGAAGGCTATCAGTCCTACGGCGTCACCGCCGAGATCGCCTCGGTGATCGCCGACGGCGCGTTCTATTATTTGGATGCGCCGGTCAAACGGCTGGGCGCGATGGATGTGCCTGTGCCTTTCTCGCCGGTGCTGGAGGATTTGACCGTCCCCACGCCGGCGCGCGTGGTCGAGATCGCCAAGAGCCTCTGCGGGCGAAGCTAATATCAACTGCAAAGAGCGCAAAGCACGCAAAGGCCAGGAGAGAGAAGCGGGGAGTGGGGAGTACGGACGCGATAGTTCGTGTCCGTACGGGGTATTGTCCGTACCTTCTACTTTCTGATCCGGACTTCGCGTACGCTGTGACTTTGCAGTGAATTTCTCGGACGAGGAACCAGGGAGATGGCTAAGGAAGTCTATATGCCCGCGCTGGGCATGAACCAGGAGACGGGGACGCTGCTGCGCTGGCTGAAAGCCGAGGGCGAGCCGGTGCAGCAGGGCGAGCCGTTGATGGAAGTCGCAACCGACAAGACCGATGTAGAGATCGAAGCGCCCGCATCGGGCATCCTGCGCGCCGTGACGGCAGCGGAAGGGGAGGAGGTGCCGGTCGGCAAGGTGATCGCGCTGATCGCCGCGCCCGACGAGGTGATTGCTGCGCCCCCCGCGCCGGCTGTTGCCCCGCCTGCATCGGCAGAACAGGCCGCGCCCGCCCGGCCCATCCCGATCATGCCGCCGCGTCAGCCCGCCGCGCAACAGTCCGCGGCGCGGCGCGGCGAGCCGTCGATCAGCCCGCTGGCAGCGCGCATCGCGGCCGAGCATGGCGTAGACCTGGCCGCGGTGACGCCCACGGGCAGCCGCATTCAAAAAGAAGATGTGCTGGCGTATCTCGCCGCGCAGTCCACCCCCCCAGGCGGGCGCGTGCCGGCCTCGCCCAAGGCGCGGCGGCTGGCGGCGGAGGCCGGCGTGGATCTGGCCGCCATCGCGGGTAGCGGGCCGGACGGCGCCGTGTTGGCTGCCGATGTGGCGGCGGCTGCCGCGCCCGTCACCCAGGCGCAGACGGCTGCGCCGGTTCAGGCTGTGATGGGCGCGGCTGTAACGGGCGAGAGTGTCCCGATCTCGCGCATGTGGCGGGTGATGGCCGACCGGCTGGCCGAAAGCTGGGCCACCGTGCCACATTTCTTCTTGGCGCGCGAGGTGGACGCGGGCGCGCTGATGACCTGGCGCGAGGCGGCGCAGGCGCGCAGCGACGCCAAGATCACCTACACCGACCTGCTGGTCAAGGTGGTGGCGGGGGCGCTGCGCCGTCACCCACGGCTCAATGCAAGCTGGCAGAACAACGGCATCACGGCCAATGCGGAGGTGCATATCGGCATCGCCGTGGCCGTGGACGACGGGCTGCTCGTGCCGGTGATCCGCTATGCGGACCGGATCGGGCTGGGGGAGATCGCGGCGGCACGCGCCGATCTGGTGGCGCGGGCGCAGGCGGGTAAGCTCACGCCTGCCGACCTGCAGGGCGGAACCTTTACGATCAGCAACCTGGGCATGTTCGGCGTGGATCACTTCAGCGCCATCGTCAACCCGCCGCAGGCTGCGATCCTGGCCGTGGGCCGCATCTTAGAGAAGGTCGTGCCGGTCAACGGGCAGCCGGGCGTGCGCCCGATGTTGGGGTTGAACCTCTCTGCCGACCATCGCGTGGCGGATGGCGCACGCGCCGCGCGCTTCTTGGAGAGTGTGGCGGCGGCCATCGAAGACCCGCTGCGCTTGCTCGACTAAGGAAGGCTCGTATGAAACTGAGTTGCCTGCCGGTCTCGCTCTATCCGGAGTTAAGCGCAGGCCGTTGGAACTTGGCCGATTGGTTTCGCTTTGCCGCCGAATTGGGGCTGGACGGCGCGGATGTGAGCGTGGTGCATCTGGGCGGCACAGAGACCGCGCACCTGCGCGGCTTGCGCCGCCAGGCGGCGGATGCGGGCGTGCAGATCGCCATGCTGGTCAGCTATGCCGACTTCACCCACCCCGACGCTGCGGAGCGCATGCACCAGGTGGATGGCATTCGGCGCTATATCGCCGTGGCGCAGGAGTTGGGGGCAGAGTTTATCCGCGTCACCGCCGGTCAGGCGCATCCTGGGTTGGAGCGCATCGCCGCGCTGGAGTGGGCCGTAACCGGGCTGACCGCCTGTTTGGACGAGGCGGCGCAGGCGGGGATCACCCTGGCCTATGAGAACCATACCAAGGGCTATGCCTGGACATATAACGACTTCTCGCAGCCGGCGTCGATCTTTTTGGAGATCGTGGCGCGTACCGAGGGGACGGGGCTGTGCATTCTCTATGACACGGCCAACACGCTGGCAACGGGCGATGACCCGCTGGCGGTGCTGGAGGCGGTCAAACATCGGGTGGCGGTGATCCACACCAATGATATTGCCCGCGCCGGTTTTTTCGAGCCGGTCGTGCTGGGCGAAGGCGTTGCGCCGATCATCCCCATCTACCGCACGTTGATCGAGACCGGCTTTGACGGTTGGGTGAGCGTCGAGGAAGCGGGCAAACAGGGGCAGGACGGCTTCCGCAGGGCGATCCCCTATGCCGATTGGGCCTGGGCGCAGGCCGGGGGGAGGCCGCGCCCGGCGCGAAAGACTTCAATTTCATAGGCTGTCAATTGGTTGAGCATAACGGAGGAACTCCATGACGAAATTTGAGGGGGCCTGGCCTGCGCTGGCGACGCCCTTTACATCGGGCGGCGAGGTCAATCTCACGTCGCTGCGCGGCCTGGTGGAGTATCTGATCGGCAAGGGCATCGGCGGTTTTTATGTCTGCGGCAGCACCGGCGAAGGCGTCTATATGACCGCGGGCGAGCGCAAGACGGTGACCGAGGCGGTGATCGGCCAGGCTGCGGGCCGCGTGCCGGTGATCGTACATGTGGGCAGCATGGTGCTGCTCGATGCGCTGGCGCTGGCGCGCCATGCCCAAGATGCCGGCGCGGCCGGCGTCGCCAGCATTATCCCGCCGCAGTATAACGATGTACAGAGCATCGTGGACTATTTCACGCTGCTGGGCCAGGCCGCGCCGCAGACGCCGCTCTTGAGCTATATCTTTGGCGGTCCCGCAGACGCTACCGCGCTGATGCGCCAGTTGATGGGCATCCCCACGATTGCGGGCAGCAAGTACACCGGCCCCAATATGTATGAGCTGCGCCAGATCGTGGAGTTGGGCCGTGATTATCGCGGGGCCACGCCGTGGACGGTTTTTTCGGGTATGGATGAGGAATGCTATTTCGCATCGCTCTTTGGGGCCAGCGGCAATATCGGCTCGACGCTCAACTATATCCCCGGCGTCTATCGCGAGATCCACAGGGCGCGTGCCGCGGGCAACGCCGCGCGCGGCGTCGAGCTACAGCTTGCGGCCAATGAGCTGACGCGCATTCTCTTTACCTATGGCTTTATGGGGGCCATGAAGCATGTGATCGGGATGTTGGGGTTTGACTACGGCCAGCCGCGCCTGCCGGGACGGCCTTTTGCCAAGGAACGGGCCGCGGGGCTGGAGGCGGAGCTTCGCGCCGCCGATTTTGAACGGCTGGCCGCGCTGTGACCCCAACCGCGGTATAATGTTGACGCTCTCCAGAGAGCTGTCGGTCTCTCGCTTATGGGTGATACCCGCCGCGAGGCGCGTGGCCGTGCCCTGAGCGGGGCTGCGCCGTCTGGGTTGTGGGCGCGGTTAACCCGGATTAACCATCAACCGAAGCTTGGGCCGTACTTGGGTCGCCCTACCTTGGTCACTGTGCAATCGGGAAAGGAAAAGACATGGCACGCACAATCAGCTTTGAACTTGACGACAAGGTCGTCGTCGTCACCGGCGCGGGCCGGGGCATCGGCAAATCGATCGCGCTGGTCAGCGCCGAATATGGCGCGGACTTGGCCCTAGGCAGCCGCACGGTGGCCGAGGTCCTCGAGACCGCCAAAGAGGCGCGCGCCTTGGGCCGTCGCGCCGAAGCCTGGGAACTGGACGTGGCGAAGCTCGCCAGCGTCCGCGCCTTTGTGACCAAGACGCTGGAGACCTTTGGCCGCATTGATGTGCTGGTCAACAACGCAGGCTACAACATCCCCAAGCCGGCCCTCGAATACAGCGAGGAGGAATTTGATATTATTGCCGACGTAAACTTCAAGGGCGCGTTTTTCATGTCCACCTTGGTCGCGCAGAGCATGATCGAGCGCAAGATCGCCGGGCGCATCATCACGATCAGCTCGCAGGTCGGCGTGGTCGGCGGGCCGCTGCGCGCCGTCTATGCGGGCGCTAAGGGCGCGGTCGGCCAGTTGACTCGTTCGCTGGCCGCCGAATGGGCGCCCAATGGCATCACCGTCAACGCCGTGGCCCCCACCTTTACACGCACGCCGCTCTTGGAGCAGGCGATCAAAAACCCCCAGTTCGCCAAGAACCTGGAAAAGGTGCCGATGGGGCGCATCGCTGAACCGGAGGAGATCGCCGCCGCCGTCGTCTATCTGGCGTCGGACGCCGCCAAGATGGTGACCGGCCAGGTGCTGGCCGTCGACGGCGGTTTTACGGCGGTTTAGCCTGATTTTGCCCAACATCTATCCTTTGTCACCCATATCATGTGTCACCCATATCATGACCATTTACGATGAGGGAGAGCCGCAGGATGGCAGACAAGTTGCGCGCCGGCGTGATCGGCTGCGGCAGCATCAGCCGCAACCACGTCGGCGGCTATCTCAACAGTGGGCGCTATGAGGTCGTGGCCCTGGCCGATCTCAATGAGAGCGCCATGCAGGACGTCGACAACCAGTTTAGGATCAATACGCAGCATTACACCGATGCGCGCGCCATGTTGGCCCAGGAAAAACTCGACGTGGTTTCCGTCTGCACCTGGCACGGCGGCCATGCCACCTGGACGATCGTGGCCGCGACCTACCGGCCCAAGGCGATCCTGTGTGAAAAACCCATGGCCGATACGCTGGGTCACGCCGAGCAGATGTTGGTCGCCTGCCGGCGCAACAACGTCAAGCTGGTCATCGGCCACCAGCGCCGTTTCCTGCCCGCCTATACCCTGGCGCAGAGTCTGATCGCCCAAGGTGCAATCGGCAAGGTGCAGTTGATCCAGAGCTGTGGCGGCGATGGGCTGCCCAACTACAGTTCGCACCAGACCGATATGTACCGCTATCTGCTCGGCGACGACGAATGTACCTGGGTGATGGGCAACGTTGAGCGCAAGACCGACCAGTATGAGCGCGCCACGCGCATTGAGGACTGCGCCATGGCCGTCTTTCAGTTTCGCGGCGGGGCGCGCGCCTTGATCCTCAGCGATCTGGTGCCCAACTATTACCAGGGCGCGCTGATTGTCGGCAGCGAGGGCATGATCAACATGACCACCAACAACCTGCAACTGATGAACCGCGGGACCGGCGGCCAATGGCAACTGCATCAGCCCGACGGCAAGTTCTTCAAGGTGGAGGAGCAGGGCGACCGTTTTGAGTGGCTGGAGGGGGGCGCAGCCCAGGCCGACGAACTGGCCGACTGGATCGAGGGCAAGGTCGAGACGCACCGCGGCCGCGGCGAAAGCGGCTACAAGGCGCTGGAGATGATCCACGCCGTCTATGAGTCGGCGCGCTGCCATGAGAAGGTGGTCATGCCCATGCGCACGCGCGTCAATCCGCTGGACCTGATGGTCGAGTCGGGCCATCTCGTGCCTGAGCGGCCCGGGCGCTATGACATCCGCGCTTTTCTGCTGCGCGGCGAGCGCATGGCCTCCGACGAAGAGGGCGCACAGATCCAGGAGCAGCCATGACGCCGATCCGAATGGCCCAATATGGCGCCAAGCACGGCCATGCGGCCGGCAAGCTGTTGGCGATGCTGCGCAACCCGCATGTCGAAGTGGCCGGCGTCTATGAACCCGACCCGGCGCGGCGCGCCGCTGCGGCCCAGGAAGAACCCTATCGCCATGTTCACTGGTTTGAGAGCGCGGCCGAACTGTTGGGCGACCGCAGCATCGCCGCCGTCGACTCGGAGGGGCTGAACTCGCAGAGCTTGGACTATACCGAGGAGATCGTCCAGGCGGGCAAGCATGTCTGGTATGACAAGCCCGCCGGCGACAACTGGGCGCAGTGGCAGCGCGTCGTCGACCAAGTGCGTAAACAGGGCGTCTATCTGCAGATGGGCTATATGTTCCGTTACCATGTCGCCTTTCGCCAGATCGCGGAGTGGGCCAGGTCGGGGCTGCTGGGCGAGATCTTTTCGGTGCGCGGCCACATGTCCACTTGGCTGACCGAGGCGCAGCGCGAGGTGATCAGCGAGCATGAAGGCGGCATCTTCTATGACCTGGCGGGCCACATGATCGACCAAGTGGTCTGGCTGTTGGGGCGGCCCAACCGGGTGACCACCTTTCTGCGCAACGACAGCGGCATTGTGCCTGCCTTCAAGGACAACACCTTGGGCGTCTTTGAGTTTGACCGCGCCCTGGCCTTTATCGACATCGCGGCCATGGAAGCGCGGCCCGTGGCGCGGCGGTTTGAGGTCTATGGCAGCCGGGGCAGCGCCATTATCATCGACCGCTTTGACCCGGCAGGCGATATCCGGCTCTGTCTGGAAGAAGCCGGCGGCGGCTATCCACAGGGCGTCAGCCGGGTCGAGGTCCCCGAACAGTCGCGTCAGGAGATGTATGAACGCGAGTTGGAGGCGTTTGTGGCCGTGTTGTGCGGCAAAAAAGCGCCCGACCGCACGCTGGAGCATGAACTCTTGGTGCAGGAAACCCTGTTGCGCGCCACGGGCGGGATTCCGGAGCCATGAACGTCTATTCGTAACGGCGGCGCTTAGATCGATCCGTAGCGGCGGTACGATGCCGCCGATGCCCAGACCGGCGGTACAATACCGCCGCTACTGAATAACAACCAAGGACGACCCAGGAGGAGCAATTTCGATGGAGCGTATTCCCCTCGCCATTGTCGGGTGCGGCGGCATGGGCCACCGTCACCTCTATGGCCTCGCCGAACTGCACCGTGCCGGACTCTCGCGCTTTGACCTGGTCGCCGCCTGCGACCCGGTGACCGACAACGCTGAATCGTTGGCCGCCCAGGCCGAAGAGCATTTTGGCAAACGGCCCGCGGTGGTGGGCCGCCTGGATGGGCTGGCCGACCATGGCGTCGCCGCCGTGGACATCACCACGACCCCGCGCTATCACCATACGCTGGGGGTCGACGCGGTACAGCGAGGCTGGCACGCCATGATTGAAAAACCGGTGGGGCTGACCGTGCGCGCCGCCAACCGCATCCGCGCTGCGGCCGCCGGGAGCGGGCGCGTGGTCAGCACGGCGGAGAACTACCGCCGCGACCCGATCAACCGGCTCGCCAAGGCGCTGCTGGAGCAGGGCGCCATCGGCGACCCGCGCTTTATGATCCACCAGACCGCAGGCGGCGGCAACCTGATGACGATCTCGGTCTGGCGGCATCAGAAGGACCAGAGCGGCGTGCTGCTCGACGTTGGCGTCCACTTTGCCGACATTATGGAATATTTCCTGGGCGAAGCAACCACGGTCTATGCCCAGACGCGGCTGCACGAGCCGACCCGGTATAACCCCGCCGCCGAGGGCAAGGAACCCACGTCGAACCCGGCGGGCGTCTATGGCCGCTGGCAAAAGGCCATGCCCGCCCATTTCCAGGCGACCGCCGAGGACGCCGCCTATGCGGTGGTGACCTTCAAAAACGGCGCGGTGGCGAGCTATCTGGAGGACCACGCCGCACATGGCAAGGGGCTGTGGTCGCGCCAGATTCATGGCTCCAGCGGTTCGATGGATATGCCCAACGACCGCACGGGGCGCATCCTGACGCTGTATCAAGGCCGGGACCAGGTGATCGACGACCAGCGCATTTTGGACCTTGTGCCCGATTTCCGGCTGGACGAGGCCACGGCAGCCCTCTTTGGCGGCGAACGGCTGTGGCGCTATGATTTCCCCTTTGAACAGACCGACCGCAAACTGATCGCGGTGGAGTATGCCGACTTCGCGGCGGGCATCTTGGGCGAGCATCCGGTCGAGGTGGATATCGAACAGGGGACGCGCTCGGTGGCGCTCTCCTACGCCATGCTCGAATCGGGGGCGCTGGGCCGCGCCGTCACGCTCGACGAGGTGCTGTCCGAACAGGTTTCCGCCTATCAGCAGGAGATCGACCAGGGGCTGGGGCTGCTATGAAACTCGGCTACAGCACTTGGGGGATGCCCGCGCTGCCCATCGACCAGGCCGTAGCGCATATCGCCGCCCTGGGCTTTGACGGCATCGAGATCGCCGTGGGCGCGGAATGGACGACCAGCCTCGATACGCTCGACGCCGCCGAACGGCGGCGCATCCTGGGGCTGCTGCAGCAGTCTGGGCTAACGCTTTCGGCCATCGCCGGCCATGCCAGCCTGCTGGAGCCGGACGCAGACGCGCACGCCGCCAATGTCGTCCGGCTCAAGGCGACCATTGACTTGGCCGTAGATTGGGCCAAAGGCGGCGAGCCGCCCTTTGTCAATACGCTGTCGGGCGGGCGCACGGCGGATTGGGAGGCGCAGCACCGCCTCTTTGCCGACCGGCTGGCCGAGGTCGTAGCCTATGCCGAGGGCCGCGGGGTGATCTTG
>JADLFO010000234.1 GCA_020845455.1 Caldilineaceae bacterium | reverse complement strand
GCGCTCGGATCCGGCGCATCCTGCGCCGCGCCGGCCAGAGACAGCCGCTCACCCTGGTCGTCCACCGCCACGGTATAGAGTTCCTCGCGCTTGTCGTCGGCGCGATAGGTGATGCGCCAGTTAAAGACATAGAGCGGCCGTGCCTGCTCGTGCAGCTTCAGGCCGGTGATGCTGGCGTTGACCGGCTTGACGGCGTGCATCAGTTCTTCGCTGCCCGTATGGCGGTTGGGCAGGGCCAAGAGTGTCAGCGCGCCGCGCTGCGCCAACAGTGTCTGCATCCGGTCAAACAGACGGCTGCCATACGCCACCAGGTCAAACTCGTCGCCCAGGCCGGCGTGGTGAAAGGCCAGCCGGAGCTGCGGCTTGCCGAAATAGTCGGCCAGCTCCGGCGGCAGGTCCACCTCCAGCGGCCCCTGTTTGCGCCGGTCCAGCCGGCGCACCGGCGCATTGAAGAAGGCGAAGAAGTCGAGCGTAAACGCATAGAGGTCAGGCGGGGCAGCCTCACGCGGTTGCGCCTGCGGCGCAGTGAGATGGGATGCACTCATAGACGACGAGTATACCACAGACTCAGGTGAAATCCTGCGCCCGCCCTTTTTGTTTTATGCAAAGTTGTGCTAGACTACGAACGTTCTGGCTCGGAGCTATGAGGAGGCAACACAATGCAGCGCCAAGTCGCACAGTTTTTGGACTATATGAGCAAAGAGAAAGAGTGTTCGGCCAATACCGCTGCGGCCTATCAGAACGACCTTTCTCAGTTTGTCCAGTTCGTCGAGAGCTATGCCACCCCTGCGGGCGACCGGCTCTCCGGGTGGCGCGACGTGGATGAAATTGTCGTCCAAAACTATCTGCTCTTTCTCAAAGGGCGCGACTATGCCTCTTCTACCGTGGCGCGCAAAATCGCCTCGGTCAAAAGCTTCCTGCATTACCTGACCGACACCGGCCAGATCGGCGCCGACCCCTCCAAGCAGTTGGATTCGCCCAAGGTCAAAAAGAGCCTGCCGCGTTCGATCCGCGCCCAGGAGATCGACAAGCTGCTGGCCGCGCCCAGCGGCGAACGCTCGCCCAAGGCGCTGCGCGATAAGGCGCTGCTCGAGGTGCTCTACGCCACGGGGATGCGCGTCACCGAACTGGTCAACCTCAATCTAGAGAACGTCGACCTGACGGCGCGCACCATCACCTGCGGCGACGGCGGCAAACGCACGCGCACCGTGCCGGTCTATGCCGGCGCGGTCACCGCCGTCCATGACTATCTGGAGGGCGGGCGCAGCCAATTGCTGGTGGACCCGGCGGAAGCGGCGCTCTTTCTCAACCACCGCGGGCAGCGTCTCACCCGCCAAGGGCTGTGGCTGATCATCAAGCATTATGTCAAACAAGTGGAGATCAAGACACCGGTCACGCCGCACACCCTGCGCCACAGCTTCGCCACCCATCTGCTCAACGCCGGGGCCGACCTGCGCGAGGTGCAGGAGCGTTTGGGCCATGCCAGCGCCAGCACGACTCAGGTCTACCGGCAGGTAGCCGACGACAACGCACCGGCGCTGGTGATCGACGGGCGCGAAGTCGCCCACCACCGCGACGCCACGCCATAACGCCTTGACGACACGCCCAGCCGCCCACCCGAAACGAGCCGCGCATGGTCGCCGAGTTTGAGGTCTACCACTACGACGAAGCCGCCGAACGCATCCTGCGCCAGACCCGCCACCGGCCCACGCTGGGGCTGATCCTGGGCAGCGGGCTGGGCAGCCTGGCCGACGCAGTTGAGTCGCCCACCGTCGTGGACTACGCCGACATTCCCCATTTCCCGTTCAGCACCGTGCCGGGCCATTCGGGCCGCCTAGTGATCGGGCAGTTGGCAGGCGCGCCCGTCTGTGTCATGCAGGGGCGCTTTCACTACTACGAAGGCTATTCACTGCAGCAGACCACGCTGCCGGTGCGCGTGATGCAGCGTATGGGCATCCGCACGTTGATCCTGACCAACGCCGCCGGTGGGCTGAACCCGTCCTTTGCCGTGGGCGACCTGATGCTGGTCGAGGATCACATCAACTTTGTGGGCATGGCGGGCAACAACCCGCTGCGCGGCCCCAACCTCGACAGCTTTGGCCCACGCTTCCCCGCCGCCAACCGCATCTACAGCAAGCACCTGCGCGGCCTGGCGCTGGAAGTTGCCGCGCGCCGCGAGTTGATCTTGCAGCGCGGCGTCTATATCATGCTGGGCGGCCCCAACTTCGAGACGCCCGCCGAGATCCGCATGTTGCGCACCCTGGGCGGCGACGCCGTGGGCATGAGCACCGTCCCCGAAGCCTTGGTCGCCCACCATGCCGGCATGGACGTGCTGGCGATCAGCACGATCACCAACCTGACGATCGACGCGCTCGACGCCGCCCACGAACCCTCGCATGAAGAGGTGCAGGAGGCGGGCAAGGTGATCGTGCCCCGTCTCAGCGGCCTGCTGCTGGGCGTCGTCGAACGGCTGGCGCCCTGACCCTCCCCGCCACCCAGGAAATCCGAATGAACGATCTAACTGCGCTGCCGCAATTGCAGATGGTCTGGCCGCAGGCGCGCCTGGCCGCGCCGCCCGTACCCCACCTGCCGCCGGGCTATTTCCTACGCACCTATCGCCCCGGCGATGAAGCGCGCTTCTGTCAGGTCATGGCGCTGGCGGGCTGGCCGGGCTGGGATGAGGCCAAGCTGCGCCCGTGGGTGGCGCGCATCCCGCCCGAAAGCTGGTTTATGGCCGTGCATGCCGCCACCGGCCGGATCGCGGCGACGGCCATGGGGCTGCATGACCCGACCGACTGGCATCCCTTTGGCGGGGAGTTGGGCTGGGTCGCCAGTGACCCAGCCCACGGCGGGCAAGGGCTGGGCATGGCCGTCTGCGCCGCGGTCGTCGCCCGGCTGATCGCTGCGGGCTATACCAACATCCATCTCTACACCGAAGACTTCCGCCTGGCCGCGCTCAAGGGCTATCTGCGCCTGGGCTTTGTGCCGCGCCTCGCCACGCCTGACATGCCCGCGCGCTGGCAAACCATCTGCGCCCAACTCGGCTGGCCCTACACGCCCGACGAGTGGGAGAGATAGTTCACCGCAAAGACGCAGAGCGCGCAAAGTTCAGAGAAAGAAAAGCGAGGAAACAGAGGCGCGGTTGACGAGAAAGGAAGAGCCATGCACACAGATAAGCTGGATCGCTTTACGGCGCAGGCACGCCGTGCGCTAGTCATGTCACAGGAAGAGGCGCTGCGGCTCAAACACAGCGAAATCACCTCCGCGCACCTGCTCCTGGGTCTGGTGCGGGTGGGGAACGGTACCGCCTTCCAGGTACTCCGAGATCTGCAGCTAGTCCCAAGCCAGATCATCCAGGCGGTGGAACACGCTATGGGACGAGGAGAGTCCCGACCCGCCGGCAGGCCCTTGTTGGCCCAAAGCAGCAAGCACGCCATCGAATACGCAGTCGATGAAGCGCGGCTCGCCGGAGATTCCAACATCGGCACCGGGCATCTCCTGCTAGGCATCACCCGCTTGGACTCGACCAGCGAAGAAGAAAACATCGCCATGCGTGTGCTGGAGGCGTTGGGTCTCACCCCACAGCGCATCCGTGCCCAGATCGAGCGCAAAGCCGGCGATGGCCCCTCCGCGCCGAATCCAGGCCTGTAATGAGTCTGGTTCTGCCCTCTTCTTTGCGCTCTTAGCGTCTTTGCGGTGAATCTTTGCGGTGAATCTCCTACAAACTTGCCCCGCCGTCCACCTGGAGATTTGTTCCTGTCACCATGCCCGCCTCGTCCGACGCCAAAAAGAGATAGGCATAGGCGATCTCCTCCGGCTGCACCAGGCGGCCCATCGGCGTGCCGGCCAGCCGTCGCTGCAAGTTCTCCGGGTTGTCGATGCTGGTGTTCCAGTCATTGGGGCTGTGCGGCTGGCTGCCGCGGATAAACGGCGTATCGACATGGCCGGGTGACACCAGGTTGCAGCGGATGTTATCCTTGGCATAGGCGCGGGCCGCGGCGCGCGTCAGCCCCAAGATGCCGACCTTGCTCGCCGCATAGCCGGGGTTATCGCCGCAGCGCGTCGTCGCAATCGAGCCGATGTTGATGATCGAACCGCCCCCGGCGCGGCGCATGGCCGGCGCCGCCGCCTTGATCCCCAAGAACGCGCCGGTCAACGCCGTCTCCATGATCAGATGCCACATCTCCTCGGTCTGGTCATCGAACGAGACACGGAAGTTGGCGCCGGCGTTGTTGCAGAGGATCGTCAGGCTGCCGAATGTGGCTTCGGCCTGCGCCACCGCCTCCGCCCACTGCTCGGCGCGGGTCACGTCCAGCGGCGTATGGAGGGCGCGGCCGCCCGCGGCGTTGATCTCGTCCACCACGCGCCGGCCGTTGCCGGCGTGAATATCCGCCACACAGACCGCCGCGCCTTCTTGGGCAAAGAGCCGCGCCTGCGCGCTGCCCATCCCGCCCGCGCCACCGGTGATCAACGCCACCTTGCCTGCCAGTCGCATCGAAAATCTCTCCTGAGTATGATGGATAAAAAGCGGACAATCAGAACAAACTCGGAGGGGATCAGTGGAGGTAGGCGGGATGACGGCAGCCGTGCAGCGGATAGGCTGCGGGGCGACCCCCCTGCGCGCCTGGGCCGGGACGTGACGAGGGCCGGCCCCAGCCCATCCGCATCAGCCGCCAGAGGCCCGCGTCCGGCGCGCTGCCTGCACCAAACATCAGAGCCGCCTGCGGACATGCCGTGCGGCGGGCCGCGCCCGGTCTGCGCACTCTGCTGCGGTCGTCGCCACACCCATCCACATGGGTCAGAACAAAGTCGTTCCAGGCAGTCTTGGCCTGCGCCCGCGTATATCCGTAGCGGCTTTGCAGCAGATCGAGCAAAGTCTCACCGGAACCGGCCAAGAGCGCAGATAGGTCCTGCGAAGTCAACGCGGGAAAAACGGCCAGAAAGCGGTCAAAAAAGCGGGTCAAGACCGCATGCAGCCGGCGTGAATCCATTGTTCTTCTCCTTCCCTGCTCGACCAATCCATTCCGGGCGGCGCTCCCGCCTGGCCGGATGGGCCGCCCGCTGTGGCATGGGGCGGCATGAGCCGGTATAACGACGCGAAATGCAGGTCTTTCCGATAGAATAGACGCTTGCCAAACGCGTTAGGATATGCCCTTCTTGCAGCGAGAAGGGGGTCAAAAATCCCTTGTTTGCGCGGCGGCGCGGCAGACGTTATACTCCACGCATCGCACCGTCTGCACGCCTCCACACCGGCAGGACCGCGCCATGACCCATCTTCAGGCAGCCATTGACCACTACCATGACCTCTGCCAAACCGGCACGCTGGCCCAAGACAGTTGGGATGTGATTTTGCCGGGGCTGGCCGAGCGCAAGCTCTTTTTTGGCGACCGGCCGCTCTGCTCGGTGCTGCGCCCCATGTTTCACACCGGCTTGAACTGGCACTACCTGGCGGCGCGCACCGGGCTGATCCTGAGCGTCTTTCGCAAGATCACCGAAGCCATGCTCGCCGACCCGCGCCTGCGCGCCCAGGTCTATCTCGACCCGCGCGAAGAGGAACTGGTCGCACTGCCCACAGGCTACACCACCAACATCCCCACGGCGCGGCTCGACAGCTTCTTCAGCCGCCACGCCGACGGCTCCAATACCCTGCATTTCATCGAGTTCAACGGCGAAAGCCCGGCGGGCATGGCCTATAACGACGTGATGGCCGAACTGTTTTTGGAGACACCCTTGCTGCACTGTTTCGGCGAACGCTATCACGTCGAAACGCTGCCCGCACGCCGTCACGCCGTGGACGCGCTGCTGCGCGTCTACTATCAATGGCGCGGCGGCTATGGCAAACTGCCCGACATCGCCATCGTCGACTGGGCGGGCGTGCCCACCACCACCGAATTCCATCTCTTTGTCGAATACTTCGCCCGCTATGGCATCCGCGCCACGATCTGCACCCCCGACGAGATCGACTTTCACAACGACCAGGTCTACGCCGCCGGCCGGCCCGTGGATTTTGTCTACAAGCGCGTGCTCACCACCGAACTGCTGGAACGCTACGGGCTGAACCACCCGCTGATCCCGGCCTTGCGCGCCGGGGCCGTGTGCATGGTCAACCCCTTCAACTGCAAACTGCTGCACAAAAAGGCCAGTTTTGCCGTCGTCTCCGACGAACGCAACGCCCATCTCTTCACCCCCGACGAGCGTGCCGCCATCCAAACGCATATCCCGTGGACGCGCCTCGTCGAAGACCGGCGCACGCTGGGGCCGGAGGGAGAACAGATCGACCTGCTGGAGTGGGCAAGCCGCCACCGCGATCTGCTGGTCTTCAAACCCAACGACGAGTATGGCGGCAAAGGGGTGCTGATCGGCTGGGAAACAGACCAAGCGACCTGGGACGCCGCGCTGCGCCAGGGGTTGAGCGAGCCGAGCATTGTCCAGGCGCGCGCCGCCATCGCCTATGAAGACTTCCCGCGCATAACCGAGCAGGGCACAGTCGAGATCGCCCCGCGGCTAGTGGACTGTGACCCGTTTCTCTATCACGGCGATATGGTGGGCGCGTGTCTTACCCGGCTCAGCACCGTAATGCTGCTCAACGTCACTGCGGGCGGCGGCTCCACAGCCCCGGCCTTTATCATCGATGCAAAAGCATAAGGCGGCCCGGCATGTACTATCCCAGCCTCAACATCGGCATCGAAGAAGAATACCAGATCGTCGACCCCGACAGCCGCGAACTGGTGGGCTATGTCACCCAGTCCATGTCAAGCGATCAACTGGTGGTGCGCGAACGCACGCCCGACACGGAATTGACGCAGCCCTTTGACGAAGCGGTCATCGAAGTGGGCACGCCGGTCTGCGCCGACATCAACGATGCGCGCGAGCAGATCCTGCGGCTGCGTGCATCCGTGCTCGAGGTGGCGCATGCTCAGGGCTGCCGCGTGGCCGCATCGGGCACGCACCCTTTCAGCCGCTGGGAACAGCGCGAAGTCTTGCCCGGCTACCGCGCCATCCTCGAAGACGCCCAGATGCTGGCGCGGCGGCTGCTCGGCTTTGGGCTGCGCGTCCACATCGGCATCGAAGACCGCGAGCTTGCCATCGACGTGATGAACACCATGCGCTATCTGCTGCCGCATATCCTCTGCCTCAGCACCAGTTCGCCCTTCTGGGCGGGGCGCAACACGGGGTTGAAAAGCTATCGCGCCGTGCTGCTCGACGCGCTGCCGCGCACCGGCATCCCCGGCCAGTTCAACAGCTATCAGGAATATCGCACCTATATCGACACGTTGATCCGCACCCACTGCATCCCCGACGCGCGCCAGGTGCGCTATGACATCATGCCCCACTACCGCTTCCCCACGCTGGTGATCCGCATCTGCGACATGGTCCCCAACCTCCAGGACACGCTCGCCATCACCGCCTTGATCCAGGCCACGGTCGCCTGGATGGTGGACCTGCGCCAGCGCAACCTCTCCTTCCGCACCTATGAACGGCTCTTGATCGCCGAAAACAAATGGCGCGCCGTGCGCTATGGGCTGGAAGGCACGCTGCTCGACTTCGGCATCGAGCAGGCGCTGCCCGCACCGGAGCTGATCCGCGAACTGCTGGCGCGCCTCGAACCCTTTGGCCCCAAGCTCAACGTCGAAGACGAACTGGCCCATATCCATACCATCCTGGAGCGCGGTTCCAGCGCCGACCAGCAGCTGCGCGTCTGGCACGCCCATGGGCAGGACTTCAAACCGGTGGTCGATTTCATCGTCGCCGAAACGGAGAAGCTGGCATGATCGAGCGCCCGTCGTTGTCTATCGGCATCGAAGAAGAGTACCAGATTGTGGACCCGGAGACGCGCGAACTGCGTTCGTTCATCACGCAGTTTATCGAGGATGGCCGCGTGGTCATGGTGGAGCGCGAGATCAAGCCCGAACTGCACCAATCGATGGTGGAGCTGGGCACGCCTGTCTGTGAGACCGTGGCCCAGGCGCATGAGGAATTGGTCAACCAGCGCAGCTTTATCGCCCGCTTGGCCCAAGAAAAAGACCTGGCGATCATCTGCTCCGGCACGCACCCCTTCAGCCGCTGGATCGACCAGCCGGTGACGCCCTTCCCACGCTATCTGGGCGTGTTGGAGGAGATGCAGCTTTTGGCCCAGCGGCTGCTCATCTTTGGCATGCATGTACATATCGGCGTCGAAGACCGCGCCCTGGCGATCGACACGATGAACGTGGTGCGCTATATGCTGCCGCATATCCTGGCGCTCAGCGCCAGCAGCCCCTTCTGGCTGGGCCGGCGCACCGGCCTCAAGAGCTACCGCTCAGTGGTCTTTCAAGACTTCCCGCGCTCCGGCATCCCCGACATCTGCCGCACGCAGGCGGACTATGACAACCTGGTCGGCACGCTGGCCAACACCGGCTGCATCCCCGACGCCAGCAAAATCTGGTGGGACGTGCGCCCGCATCACAAATACCCCACGCTGGAATTCCGCATCTGCGACATCATGACGCGCGTAGACGAGACCATGGCGGTGGTGGCGCTCTTTCAGGCCATTGTGCTGTGGCTGTGGAAGCTGCGGCGCAGCAACATCACCTTCCGCGTCTATCGCCGCGACCTGATCGAAGAAAACCGCTGGCGCGCCTCGCGCTATGGGCTGGACGGCAAGATGATCGACTTTGGCAAGACGCAGGAGGTCCCCACGCGCCAGTTGATCCGCGAGCTGTTGGAACTGGTGGCTGAGGAGGTGGACGAGTTGGGGACCGCGGCCTATCTGGAGCCGATCGAGCGCATGCTGGCATTAGGAACCAGCGCCGACCGCCAACTGCGCGTCTTCGACAGCACCGACGGCGACCTGCGCGC
>JADLFO010000233.1 GCA_020845455.1 Caldilineaceae bacterium | reverse complement strand
TAGAAGGGCAGCCGCGGCCCCCCCACGCCCACGATCTCCGCCCCGGCATATTCCTCCGGCCCGCCGGGGGGGCCAAAGAGGATCACCGTATGCCCCAACTCTTGCAGACGGCGCAGCGCCAGGCAGAGGATGCTGACAATGCCGTCGATCTTGGGCAAAAAGGTCTCGGTAAAGATCGCAATGCGCAGCGGCTTTGGGTCGGCGGCCATCATGGTCAACTAGGTTCCTGTCTTCCCCCGCGGGGCAACCTCATACAACCCTCATACAGCTATCAAACCAGCGCGATCAATACAGCGCCGTAACCCACCCCGCCCTACCTTGGACGCTGCCCAATCGCAGGGCGCGCCAGAGCAAAGGGGACATAATATTCGCTCTATTGTAGCACAGCAGCCGGAGCGCAAGCTATAACGTGCGGCAGTGCCTGGAAGTATTTGGTGTCCGTGAACGGATCAAGTATCCTCTAAGGAACGCATCTGTTTTCGATTTGACAGCGCCGGCGCGTCGCGTGTTGCTCGCGGTGCAGCGCATTGGGCTTGGCTATTTTCAAAAGGAGACTCCAGCAATGCAGGGGAAAGGCAGCATCATCGTTCTCGGCGGCGATGGCTTTTGTGGCTGGCCTACCAGCCTCCGTCTCTCCAACGACGGCTATGATGTGACGATTGTGGACAACCTTTCGCGGCGCAAGATCGACATCGAGTTGGGCAGCCAGTCGCTGACCCCAATCGAGACCATCGAAAACCGTCTCAAGGTCTGGAAGGAACAGACCGGTAAGACGATCCACTATCGCAATATCAATATCGCCGAGGATTACCATGAGCTGCGCGAGCTGTTCGCCACGCTCAAACCCCAGACGATCGTCCACTTTGCCGAGCAGCGCGCCGCCCCCTACTCGATGAAGTCCCCACGCAACAAGCGCTACACCGTCGACAACAACATCAACGGCACGCATAACGTGCTGTGCGCCCTGGTCGACGCCGGCGTAGATGCCCACCTCGTCCACCTGGGCACGATGGGCGTCTATGGCTATGGCACGGCGGGCATGACTATCCCCGAAGGCTACTTGAATGTCCGGGTGGACATCAACGGCAAGGATCATGAGATCGAGATCCCCTATCCGCCCCACCCAGGCAGCATCTATCACATGACCAAGACGCTCGACGCCATCCTGTTCTACTATTACAACAAGAACGACGGCGTGCGCATCACCGACCTGCACCAAGGCGTGGTCTGGGGAACCAACACCGAAGAGACCTTGATGCACCCGGCGCTGATCAACCGCTTCGACTATGAAGGCGACTATGGCACGGTGCTCAACCGCTTCCTCGTCGAGGCCGCTGTGGACCACCCGCTGACCGTCTATGGCACCGGCGGCCAGACCCGCGCCTTTATCCACATCCGCGACACCGTCTGCTGTATCGAACTGGCGATCACCAACCCGCCCAAGTCCGGCGAACGAGTCAAGATCTTCAACCAGACCACCGAGACGCACCGCGTGCGCGAGCTGGCCGCGCTCGTCTCGCAACTCACAGGCGCGGAAGTGCGCTATTATGTGAACCCGCGCAACGAGTCGCTGGAGAACGAGCTGGTCGTCCGCAATGACCAATTTCTCGCCTTGGGGCTGAACCCGATCAAACTCAGCGAAGGCTTGCTCTCTGAGGTGATCGACATCGCCGGAAAATACAAAGAGCGTGTCAACCTAGAGAAGATCATCGCCGATTCGCGCTGGCGCGCCGATATCCCGCTGGATCGCGAAGGCGCAGCCGCGCCGGTCAGCAACGGCAAGGTGCCGGCCTAACTGATGCCCGCGCTCCGCCTCATTCAACGGCTGGCGTTCCTCTTGCTGCTGGTCGCCCTGGGTGCATGTGCGCCTGAGGCGTCGCAAACCGGCGGGGCATCGGCCCCTGCCGCAGAAACCGCCGCGCCCGGCTCCGATCAAGCCGGTGCGGCGCAGCCCAGCGCGGACAAGATAACGATCAAACTGGCCGAAAACCCGTGGTCTGCCTCGGCGATCAATGTGGCGGTTGCCAGGATTCTGCTGGAGGAACAACTGGGCTACCCCGTCGAGGTCGTGACCATCGGCGAGAGCGCGCAGTGGCCTGCGCTGGCTGCGGGCGACCTTCACGCCAGCCTTGAAGTTTGGCCGTCGGGTCACGCCGAGAACGTGGCCGAGTATATCGACAAACAGAAGCTGGTCGAAAACGGCGGCGAGTTGGGGCCGGTGGGCAAGATCGGCTGGTATATCCCCACCTATATGCTGGAGGAACACCCCGAACTCGCCACCTGGGAGGGGTTGAAAGACCCCGCCAACGCCGCGCTCTTTGCCACGGCAGAGACCGGCGACAAGGGCCAATTCCTGACCGGCGACCCAAGCTGGACCCAGTATGAAGACGACATCATCGCCAACCTGGGGTTGAACTTGCAGATCGTAGCGGCAGGGTCGGAGGAAGCGATCCTGGCCGCGCTCGACTCCGCCTACAGCCGCCAGGAGCCGATCCTCTTCTACTTCTGGACGCCCCATTCGATCCACGCCAAGTATGACCTGACCGAGGTCGCGCTCCCACCCTACAGCGACGAATGCTATGCCAAGGCCGAGGAGGGCGGCGTAGACTGCGACTATCCGCCCGACCACCTGTTCAAGATTTTCTGGGCCGGGCTGGCCGGCGCCGCGCCCGACGCCTATACGCTGCTCAAGAACATGCACTACTCCACCGAGGAGCAGATCGAGATGATCGCCGACGTGGAGTTGAACGGCAAGAGCGCCGAAGAGGCGGCGCGCACGTGGATCGATGCCAACGAAGCGACCTGGCGCACCTGGCTGCCCCAATCGCCATAGCGCCGAGCCGCTATCTATGTAGCTACAAATCAGCAGGGGGCAGCCCGATGGGCCGCCCCCTGTCTCCTTTTCAGCGTCCGTTCAATCGTCCATTTCGCCATGTCGACAAGCCGTCACTTCGGCAGCGCCCCAGGCGCCTAGAGCGTCGTCACCCGGCAACTTGCCGACATGTTCTATAGCTCAAGATACCACGGCGGGGCCGAGAATTACCTGTCGGTTGGCTGTCGATTCCCCTTCACATAACCTACCGAGAACGGAGGTCTAGGCGATCTTCCAGCCGTGTTCGCCGGCGTTGCCCGTGCAGCAGACATAGAGGCCATCGGCGCGGGCGCGAAAGTGAAGGGGCGCGCCATGCTCGACGCAAGTCCCCAACGAGGCCCGCGGATAGACCAGCGCCACCTGGGCCAAAGCGAGTTGCGCCAGCAGACTCTGGTACTCCACCGCCGATACCGACGGGTCTGAGGCCGGTTCATCTTCCGCCGCCAGCCGCGCCATCTGTGCGATCAAACGGCGTGCTGCTTTGCGAATCTCTTGGTCCATCTCTCGTCCCTCCAGCCGCCTTGGCTCCGGCAGCAGTTCCCTGGCGATAGATAGTTCTCTAGCGGTAGTTCTGCACCGTCCAACTGCGCGCCCAGCCCTGGGTGATGCGGTCCAGCACAATCGCCAAGATCACAATCGCAAGCCCGGCCTCGACCCCGCGGCCAAGCTCGCTCTTGGCCAGCCCCGTCACCGCCTCATAGCCCAGCGCGCCGCCGCCCACCAACCCGGCAATAATCACCATCGACAGGACCATCATCACCGTCTGGTTCACCCCCAGCATGATCGAGGGCATGGCCAGCGGCAGTTGTACCTTGACGAGCTTCTGCCGCCGGGTGGAGCCATAGGCATCGGCGGCTTCGACCGTTTCCTTGGCGACGCCGCGCAGCCCCAGGTCGGTCAGCCGGATCATCGGCGGGATGGCATAGAGCACCGACGCGATCATCCCCGGCACGCGGCCTGGGTGAAACAGCATGATCACCGGTACCAGATAGACAAAGACCGGGATGGTCTGCAGAAAGTCGAGGAGAGGGCGCAGCAGCCGGCGCACCCAATCCGACTGCGCCGACCAGATGCCCAGCGGCAACCCCAGCACCAGCGCCAGCGTCACAGCTACCAACACCTGGCTAAGTGTGTCCATCGTCTCATCCCACAGCCCCAGCAGCCCACAGGCAAAGGTCGCCAGCCCGGCAAAGACCCCCAGCCGCCACCCCGACGAGAGCGCGCCCAGCAGCGCAAATGCCGCCACGACCGCGGGCCAAGGCATCCAGGTCTGGAGCAGGGCGCGCAGCGGGTTGAGCAGATAGAGCGTAAAGAAGTCGCTCATAGGGCCGGCGCCGATGGGCAGCGACCCGATCTGATAGAGATGGTCGCGCATCCAGCGCACGGCGGCGTCGACCGGTGCGGCCAGAGAGAGCGACCACGCCGCCGGCCAGCCTGACAGGTCGCGCACATAGGCATGAACTACCAGCAGATAGAGCACTGCCAACAGCGCCCCCGCCCAATAGACATAGGCCAACAGGCCGCGCGGCACCGGCGAGACCTGCTTGGGCATATGCGCCGTGCCTTGCAGCACATGCCGCCGTTCATGGCTAAAGCCATAGCTGATGCGGTCCAACAGCGCGGCCATCAGCACAATCGCCAGCCCGGCCTCCAGCGCCTCGCCCACACGCAGCCGCTGCAGCGAGACCAGCACCTCGCGGCCCAGCCCGCCCGCACCGATCAACGCCGCGATCACCACCATGCTCAACGCCATCATGATCGTCTGGTTGACCCCGGCCAGCACGGCGGGCAGCGCCAGCGGAAGCTGCACCTTCAAAAGCTTCTGGCGGCTGGTCGAGCCAAAGATATCGGCGGCTTCGACTGCGGCGGGCGGCACTTCGCGGATGCCGTTGGCCGTAAAGCGGATGGCGGGCGGCAGCGCATAGATCACCGTCGCCACCACGCTGGGCACGCGCGCCACGCCAAAGAACAGCAGCACCGGGATCAGATAGACAAAGGCGGGCATGGTCTGCATGGCGTCCAGCACGGGGCGCAGCAGCGCATAGACGCGCGGCCGCCGCGCCGCCCAGATCCCGACCGGGATCCCGATCAGCAGCGCCAGCAGCACCGATGCGGCCATCAGCGCCAAAGTCTGCATGCTCTCCCGCCACAGCCCCACCAGCCCTATATAGAGCAGGGCGGCGCTGGAGAACGCCACCAGCCCCCACCCGCTCGCCCGATAGGCGACAAAGCCGGTCGCCACGATCAACACCGGCCAAGGCACGGCTAAGAGCAGGTTTTCAAACCCGCGCAAAACCAGGTCAATGGCTTGGCTCAAAGGGACAAAAAAGTAAACAAAGAGCGGCGCAGTGGAGCGGTGGCCGATCACCCAGCTTTCCAACCGGTCGATAGGGCCGCGCAGCCCCAGGTTCCACGCCTCCGGAAAACCGCCCACCCGCAGCGCCAAGGCGACAAGCCAGACGCCGGCCAGGGTCGCGGCGGCCAGCAGATGGCGCTGCCAGACAGATGCACGCTGTACCGCCAGGATGCGCGGCCGCGCCAAGGCCGCCATCAGAGCGCCCTGGCAGCAGGAACGGGCGCGCCCCCGTTGGGGCTGAGCGCTTCCATGAGGGTACGCCGGTCGACACAGCCCACTAGGGTCTGGTTCTCGTCGACCACGGGCAGCGCCATGTCGACCGACGCCAACACCGGGATCAGTTCGTCGAGCGTGGCGCGCGCCGCCACCGGCGTTCCCCCCAGCGGGCGGCCTTCGACGGCGCGCATGATCGTGCGCGCCGTCAACACCTTGGACTTAGGCACGTCCTGGGTGAACTCGGCGACATAAGGGGTCGCGGGATGCAGCACCACTCGCTCCGGCGTGTCCACCTGGACAAACTCGCCATCTTTCATAATGGCGATGCGGTCGCCCAGCTTGATCGCCTCGGCAAAATCGTGCGTGATGAAGATCATAGTTTTGTCCATACGCACTTCGAGGTCGAGCAGTTCGTCCTGCATCTCGCGGCGGATCAGTGGGTCGAGCGCGCTGAACGGCTCGTCAAAGAGCAGGATGGCGGGGTCGACCGCCAAGGCGCGCGCCAGCCCCACGCGCTGCTGCATCCCGCCGCTCAACTGGCCGGGGTAGTGGTTCTGCCACCCTTCCAGGTTGACCATCGCCAGCACTTCGCGCGCCCGCGCATAGCGCTTGGCCTTGGGCACGCCCTGGATCTCCAGCCCATAGGCGACGTTATCTAGCACGCGGCGATGGGGAAAGAGGCCAAAATGCTGAAAGACCATGCTCAGCTTGTGGCGGCGCAGCTCACGCAACTCACGCCGATCCATGCCCCCGATCTCCTGGCCGTCGACCAGAATCCGCCCCTGGGTGGGTTCGATCAGCCGGGGGATGCAGCGCAGCAAGGTCGACTTGCCGCTGCCCGAAAGCCCCATCACCACAAAGGTCTCGCCTGCCTTGACTTCAAACGAGACATTGCGCACCGCCACCACATGGCCGGTATCCGCCAACACCTGGTCTTTGGAACGCCCCGCCTCCAACTCGGCGATCACCCGCTGCGGTTTTGCGCCAAACACTTTCCACAGATCGCGGCAAGAGACGGCGACCCCGCTGGAGGCCGGCGCGCTGCGTGTACGTTTCTTCAATCTCTTTCCCCTCGTACGCCGGCGCGGGTTCAGGGCCGCGCGCCCCATCACGGCTCAAGCGAGATCAAGCCGCCCGCGACGCGACCGCCGGGATCATACCCTGTGGGCTAGGATTATACCGTAACCCAGAGACATACCCAATGCAAAGGCCGCCTGGGAGAGATTCCCAGGCGGCCCCAACCAAGCATCACGCACTTGTGTTCTCTTGTAGACGACTGCCACTTTTGGCCGTTGATCAAACCTGCATCTTTGCGCTGCGGTCTAGCGAGTCTCCTCCTCAGCGGGCTGCACATCGATCTGCGTTTCGACCCAGCCCTCGTTGTCGCTCAGGATGTCGTCGTTGATACGCAAATAGAGCGTTCCGCTTTCGGAGACGGGCATCCGGTTAAACTTGCCCACCAAAAAGGGAGCGCCGCTTTCGCCGATGCGTCCGATCAACACGCCGCCCGGCACGCCGCGCCCGTATCCCTCTACATGGGGCAGCGGGTAGAAACTCGGCGCCGGATAGCGTGCATGACCCTCTGGGCCGTGATACTCACCCGGCGTATAGAGCCAGACGCCGCGTGCCCGAATGGTCACAAAATCGCCCTCTTCCAGTTGCACACCCATGCTCTGCCAACCGCGATAGGCGAAGACGCGCGGTTGGGCCAATGTCTCTTGGCGCAGCGGGGCCAGCGCCGCCACCGCGGTGAAATAGACTCCCCCCAGAAACAGAAAACCTCCCAGCCCGATCAGAATAAGTCGCCGGATCATGGTCATGGTTCACCTCGCCTGGGCTGCACGGCCGCCCTAGCGCATATCCACGACGGGCGTACCGTCGCCGTTGATCACCCATTTGCTGTTCTCTTTCAGCTCTTGGGCGATCAGCAGGTCGATAAACTTGACGCCTAAGTCGCCCTTGTCGCCCAGTTCCGCCAGAATGCTGCGGATCGTAACCTGTTGCGCTACGGCGGTCAGCCGCATGCGTTCGGCCTCGGCTACGGCTGTGGCCGTGATCTGATAGGCGTCGGCATCGGCCTGTTTCTGAGATGCATAGAGGTCGGCGTCGGCCAGGGTCTTGCGCTGCACAGCCTCGGCCTGGGCCTGCTCCTGACGCTGTACGGCGACCATGCGGTCCTTGATGGCCTGCAGCACTTCCTCCGGCGGGGACGCATTTTGCATCTGCACGGTGACAAACTGCACCCCGTAGTCATCTTCCTTTTGCTTGAGCGCCTCCATCACCTCGGTGTTCATCACAGCGCGGTTGTTCATCACGTCGGTCATGGCCTTGGTGTTGACCACATCGCGCAGCTTGCCCTGGACGAACTCAAAGACGATGCGCTCCGGGTCGTCTACCTGCAGCGCATACTGCTGCGGGTCGGTCACACGGTAGGTATATTGCAGCGAGACGATCATCGTCACGTTGTCCGAGGTCATGGCCGGGATCTGCTCGACATAGCCCAGACGTTCGTTGACGGTGACGATGATCACCGTGTCCACCAGGGGAATCTGGATATGCCAGCCCGGCTCCTGCACGGCCAAAAAACGCCCGCCGCGCAGATGCAGCCCGCGCTCATATTCATGGATCTTGTAGACCGCGGCGCGCGCCACAAAGATCACAGCCACCAGCAGCACCAGCGTGGTCAACGTAACCACGGCCAGCTTGTAGAGACGGTCGATTGTGCGGAAGAAGTCGGAACGGGTCGGAGAAGTCAGAGGCGATTTGGGAAGGGTTTGCTCAGTCATCGTCGGGTCGGCTCCAGTGTTCGTACAGACGGCTCGTCTACCTGCGAATAGTCACGGCGGAAGGTCACGGCGAATGCGCCTGTGGCGGTCGCCTACACGTTCAGGATATGTGCGAGACTTCATCTTCACAACGGCATTTATGCCATGCCGGTTCCTGGCGGATCCGCCAGGGCGCGTGACATGCTACGGCGCGTCCAACCAGCCGGCCTGCATGGCCCTGACCACCGCCTCCACACGATTTTCTACCCCCAACCGGCCAAAGAGATTCTCTACATGGAAACGCACCGTTCGTTCGCCGATCCGCAATTGGCGTGCGATCTCGGCGTTGGTCTTGCCCAAGGCCAACTGCTCCAGCACCTGCTGCTCGCGCGGGGTTGGCGGCTGCACGGTCGCATCCAGACGCGCCAACTGCGCTAGTTGGACGGCGACGGCGGCGCTGAAAAATGCCTTACCCTGGGCCGCAGCCTGCACCGCGGCCACAATCGTCTCGATCGCCTCGTTCTTGAGCAAATAGCCAGTTACGCCCGCGGCCAACAGCCCGCGGATATAGTGCAGGTCATCATAGGCGCTCAAGGCCAGAATACGCACCGGAAGCTCTTGTGCGCGCAGCGCAGCCGCCAGCGCCGGGCCGTCCATATCCGGCAGTTGGCAATCCAAGACCAGGACATGCGGCTGCAACTGCCCGGCAGCCACCAGCGCCTCGGCCCCGGTGCCGGCCTCGCCCACCACTTGGATCGCGGGATTTTGCTCCAGCAGCACCCGCATCCCTACGCGAAACGGCGGGTGGTCATCGACCAACAGCACGCGAATCACGTTGTCCATGCCCTCACCTTGCATCCCCTGCCGTGCATTACCCCTCAACGACCCTGCAACAGCGCGTCAAACTCCTCGGCGGCGTAGATCATGCGTCCCTGGCCGCGGGCCAGGCTAAAGGAGTCCCAGCGATCATCACCCGGCACCAGATCCAGAAACCAGCAAAGCGCCTGCACGCGCGGGTCGGCCTGGATCACGCCGGATGCGCTCCGCAGCCAGCCCTGCGGATAGTTTTGGGCCGGCGGCTCACCGGCGTCCGGCGCAAAGGTATTGGTCGCCGTAATATAGACCGGCAGCCCGCGCGTGGTCGCATAGCGGTCGATCACCGCCACCCAGTCTTGATAGACGCGAAAGCCCGCCTGTGCGCCCCCCCACGCCGGCCGCGCCAAATCATAACGCGGCTCTTGGTCGCGCGGCCGGTCGCCCAACTCTGGTGCATTGGGCCGCCCCGGCGCGTGCAGCGCAAAGCCATCCGGCGCGCCCCAGGCGATCCCCGCCTCGGCCTTGGCGCGCGCCCCGGCGTCGAGCGCGGCCACCAATGCATCCATGTAGTTGAGCCACGGCACATCGATCCCATGCCCCACGGCCACATCCTGGTCACTCACCCAAGGACGCAGCGGGCCGACCAGAATACGCACCGTGGGGTGCGCGGCGCGCAGAGCTGCGACTACATTATCCGTATGGGCAGGCGTTTCGCCATAGCCGTTGAACAAACGCGCGTACCAAGCGGGCGTAACCGGACGGTCGGGGGCCTGCACATTGCTGTCTGCGGCGTTCATGCCGCTGCCGATGACATACCCATAGACCGCCTGCAGCCGGACATCGCGGCCCAACCGCCGCACATAGGCCACATAGGCGCTCAGGCCTAGATAGTCTTCGGCGGGCGGCAGGGTCTGGTCACGGTCATACTCGACGCGTACCAGCACGCGCAGTCCCTGGGCTGTGGCCTGATGCACCCGTTCCGCCAGCGCGTCTACACTCCAATAGCGGTCTTGTTCGTCATCCGCCAGCCGTAGATACGTCATATCCACCACCCAACCGCGGCGTCCATGCCAATCGCGGCCAGGGTCGGGGAAGGCCACGCACAACTGGGTGGGCAGCACGGCAGACGGCGGAGCCGCCGCTTGGCCCAGCGCCAGTTCCCCGCGGCTGCGGCAGCCCGTATGGCAGTCGACATAGAACGCCAGCTTCAGCCCCTCACCGGACGGCATGATAAGTTTCCAGCGCCATTGCCAAAGCCGCCCCGGCTGCACTTCGTCCCAATCCACAAAGCGCGCAGAGCGCCCATTGGCCGTCAGCTTCACATAGGCCCAGGATTGCTCGTCGGTTACCGTGATCGTGGCAAGCTGTCCCGGCAGCGGATCGGGCGGGCTGACGCTGATCTGCGGCCAGGCCGGTCGCCCGGTGATTGCGCCCGTCTCCACGGTCACTCGCCCTTGAATGGGCAGCAGCCACACGCTTAACGCCAACACAAGCAGGGTCAGCGCCCCAGCCGGCAGCGCGCGGTTCATGGCCCATCCTCCTGGACCAGTGTAGCCAGCACAAAATACATGCAGGCCCCGGTGGATTCTCCCGGCGCAGCAGTGGCGGCTGTGCGGCTGCGGATCTCCAGGTCGGCCCCGTGCTGGCGCAAGATCTCGGCCACCAACGCCAGGCCTAATCCGCTGCCGGGCATCCCAGAAGGAACGGCTCGATAGAAACGGCGGGTGACGTAAGGGAGATGCTCCGGCGCGATGCCGGGGCCTGTATCACACACGGAGCAGGCCACGCCGTCCGGCGCACAGTGCAGCCCGACGGTCACGCGGTCGCCGGCGCGCCCATACTTGACCGCGTTATCCACCAGGTTCAGGAAAACCTGTCGCAGCCGGTCGGCTTGGCCCAAGACTGGCGGCAGGTTGGCGGCAGCCTCGATCCCCAGGTCCAGACCGCGGCTGTGCGCCTCGCCGTGAAGCTGCTGCACCACGTCTTCGACCAGCGGAAACAAGTCGACGGCACGCAGATCGGGCTGCGGGCTGCTCTCCAGACGGCCTAGGTCAAGCGTGTTATTGACCAGCCGAACCAGCCGTTGGGTCTCATCGCGCAGAAAACGCAGTGATTGATCATGAATTTCGGGGGCCACGCTTGGCAGCCGCAGCACCTCCAGATGGGCGCTCAGCGTCGCCAGCGGCGTACGTAACTCATGCGCCAGGTCACTGAGCAAAAGTTGCGTAGCTTGGGCAGCCTGCTGCTCGGCAGAAAGGTCGGCGATCAGGGCCAGCGCGCCCTCCTGCCAAGGGGTCACCCACCAGCGCCAGGTCTGTTGGCCGTCTAGGTTCACGGTGCGCGCCCGGCCTCCCCCCGGCCGGACCTGCACGACGGACGCAGCATCCTCTGCCAAGCGCGTCGCCCACTCGGCGGAAGGCAGCATGTCCGCCGCGGCGGGCAGCCCCAGCAGCGCGCGCGCGTGCGCGTTGGCTTGGCACAGATGCCCCTGGCTGTCTAGCCAGAGGACGCCTACCGGCGCGTTCGCCAAGGCCGGCTCCAACCCGGTAGGCACTGCCGCGCGCGGGCGCCGCGCCAGCAGCCAGACACCCAATAGGCTGGCGCTGACAGCAAAGAGCAGCCCGCTCAGCACGATCTTGAGATCGAGTACCCAGATCATGGTCCAATTGTACCCTGGACACCCATACGCGGCCAATCAGAAACGGGGACCGCCCAGGGTCCCCGCCGTTATCCAAAATTGCCGGCACGCGTGCAGCGCCATCGGTGACGCGCACGCTGTGGACTGTATACACGCACCCCTTACCAGAGCGTCACCACCCGCTCCTTGCCCTCTTTGAGCTTTTCGCGGTTGGGGCGCAGCGCCACGATCACCGCGACCAGCGTGATCAGCCCGTAGACTACATAGGGCCAGTTGGTCTCCCAATCCTCCACAGCGCGCATCAGAAAGATGGCAAAGGTGCTTGCGCCCACGCCAAAGGTCGCCAGCGAGGCAATCCGGCTCCACCAAAAAAGAAAGATGCCGATCAGCCAGACCATGCCCCCCACCGGCGGCAGAAGCGCCATCGTGGTCGCCGCGCCGGTCACACCGCCCGCGCCCCCCTTAAAGCCCATCAGAAAAGACCAGTTGTGGCCGACCACCGCCATGCCGCCCGCCAACGACTGCGCCAGATGCAGCGCCGCCAGCCGCCGGTTGGCGTCGACCACGTCCATCGCCGTCGGGTCGGGGATCAAGAGGCGGAACAGCGCCGTGATCACCCAGATCGCAACCGCGCCCTTCAGCGCATCGCCCAACAGCGTCGGGATCGCCGCCTTTAGCCCGGCGGCACGCCAGGCGTTGGTCGCGCCGGTGCGCCCGCTCCCCACCTGGCGAATATCCACGCCAAAGAGACGGCAGACCCAGAGGCCCACCGGAACCGACCCCAACAGATAACCGAGCACCGCCCCCAACAGCGCTATGAGCCAGATCATGTGTGGTAGTCTCCCGCCTAGCCGGCGGCGTTGCGCGGCGACGATGTGGGCGTCACCACCGGAATGCTGGTCGATGTGTCGGGCCGCGGCTGCACGCCGGCGTCTTCCACCGCCGCGCCCTGGAGGTTCAGCTCGGCGCGCAGCAGCACCCCCTCGTCCATAAAGATGCTGTTGACGTGCAGCGCGCCATAGACCTGGCTGCCGTCCAGCAGTTCCACACGGTCGGCGCGGATCACCCCGCGAAAGAAACCGCGGATGCTGACCGTCTTGGCCCAGATGTCACATTGGGCGCGCGCCGTCTCAGTCAAGATCACGTTGGCCGCGGTCTCGATGCGCCCCCCCTCGACCGCGCCGTCGATGCGGATGCTCGTATCGCTGCGCAGTTCGCCCATAAATGAAGCGCGCGGGCCGATGATCACCTCGATGGCGTCGGCGGCGGGCCTTTGCATGCGTCCAAACACGGCGACTCTCCTCCTCTATTCCCCCACTGTTCCCCCGTCCGATGCTCTGAACTGCCTATGATCGGGGAGAGGGCAGGGCCTATGACAGTACAAGCCGTTCCGAAATGCTGGTCCCCTTATAGATACGCAGGATGATATCGGCCAGCAGCGGCGCAATCGAGATCACCTCGACCTTGGGATGGCGCTTTTCAGGGGGCACTGGGATCGTGTTGGTGACCACCAGCTTTTCAATGCGCTCGTCGGCCTCCAGCCGCTGCAGCGCGGTCGGCAGCAGCACCGGATGGGTGACGGCGAAATAGGCCTTGGCGCCTGCACCGTTGGCATAGAGCGCATCCACCTGTTTGAGCACGCTGCCGCCTGCCATGATGTCGTCGATAATGATCGGCCGCCGCCCCTCAATGTCGCCCACCACATGCGTGGTCTCGGTGGCGCTGTAGCTGGTGCGCCGCTTGTGCATCACCACCAGCGGCAAGTTGAGCAGTTCGGCATATTTGCCCGCCAAACTGGCGCGGCCCACATCGGGGCTGACAATCGCCGCATCGGCGAACTTCCCCTCGCGGAAATAATCGGCCAGCAGCGGCAGCGCGCTCAGCGGGTCCACCGGAATATTGAAAAAGCCCTGGATAGCGCGGCTGTGGATGTCCACAAAGATCACGCGCCGCGCCCCGGCGCTCTCCAGCATGTTCGCCACCACACGCGCGCTGATCGCCTCGCGGCCCTGCGCCATCCGCTCCTGCCGCGCATAAGGGTAATAGGGGATCACTACGCTGACGCTGTGCGCGCTGGCGCGGCGGAACGCGTCAAGATAGAGCAGCAGTTCCATCAGGTTGTCGTTGACCGGGGCCGAGCAGGGCTGCACGATAAAAATATCCTGGTCACGCACCACCTCGTCCAGCATCACATGGATCTCGCTGTCGGGCAGATGGCGTGTGGTGGCGCGTCCCAAATCGACCTGCAAAATCTGCGCCATCTCGCGCGCCAGGTCCGGATGCGCCGACCCACTGAAAATACGGAGGGGATGGTAGGATTCGGGCATACGATTGCGGTCTCCTGCCAGGCTTGCGCTTGCTCTGGGCAGCGCCGAAGCACCACCCGCTGGGCCGGGGGCTTTCAGGATCGCTTCCAATAGACACGATTCGGATCGGGTCGTGCCCTATGTTAGCATAGGATGAAGCGGCCCAAAAGAACAGGAGATTGGCTGATGCGCAAACTGCTCGTCGCAACTCATAACCCAGGCAAGATTCGCGAATACCACGACCTGCTGGCGGACCTGCCGTTGGAGGTTGCCTCGCTCGACGACGAAGACATTACCCACGATGTCGAAGAGACCGGCACGACCTTCGCCGAGAACGCCATCCTCAAGGCGCGCAGCTATGCCGCCATGAGCGGGCTGTGGGCCTGGGCCGACGACAGCGGGCTGGAGGTGGACGCGCTCGACGGCCGGCCCGGCGTCTATTCGGCGCGCTATGGCGGCCCAGGCCGCAGCGACGCCGACCGCTACCGCACCATTTTGGACGAGTTGCAGAGCGTGCCCCGTTCGGCATGGACGGCGCGCTTTCGCTGCGTGGTCGCCATTGCCCTGCCCGAAGGGCGCATCTACACCGCCGACGCCTCGGTCGAAGGCGTGATCACCGACCGGCCGCGCGGCAGCAACGGCTTTGGCTACGACCCGATCTTCTACCTGCCCGATCAAGGCGCGACCATGGCGGAACTGCCCGCGGCGGTCAAAAACCGCATCAGCCATCGCGCCTTGGCCGCGGTCAAGGCCAAGGCGCTGCTGCATGACCTCCTGGCGCAGAAATGAACTTGTCCGGTACAGCTAGTGCGAGGGCTGGATGGCCCCAACCCGCCCGCGGCGGCAGATTGATCAAAGCCGCAATTCCCGGTACAATGGGGTGGCGCGCATGTTCTGTGCCATCCGTTCTCGGCCTTCTCGGTGGACCGTGCCACACCGTGTCCTGCCTGCTTCCGATTTGCTTGCCTTGGCTGCCTTATGCAAAAGCTGATCAACGACCCGGCGGACGCCGCACTGGAGAGCTTGCGGGGGCTCCAGCTTGCCTACCCGCATCTGCTGCGCGTCCAGTATGATCCGCACGTCGTCATCCGCAAGGATGCGCCCGTTAGGGGCAAAGTCGCCGTCATCAGCGGCAGCGGCAGCGGCCATGAGCCGCTCAACGTGGGCTATGTGGGCAAAGGCATGTTGGATGCCGCCTGCCCTGGGGCGATCTTCACCAGCCCCACCCCCGACCAATATCTCGCCGCCACGCGTGCCGTCGACGGCGGGGTCGGCGTGATCTATATCGTCAAGAACTATACCGGCGGCGTCCTCAACACCGACATCGCGCAGGAATTGGCGCTGGAAGAAGGCTATACGGTCGCCTCGGTGTTGGTGCATGACGACGTGGCGGTCGACCAAGCCGCCAACCGCCGCGGCATGGGGGCCGCCGTGCTGGTCGAAAAGATTGCCGGCGCCGCCGCCGAAGCAGGCAAGCCGTTGGCCGCCGTCGCCCGTCTGGCCCACCGCGTCACCGAGCAGGCGCGCAGCATGGGCGTGGCGTTGAGCAGTTGCACCTCGCCCAGCGTGGGGCGTCCCACCTTTCAACTGCCCGACCGCCAGATCGAACTGGGCGTAGGCATCCACGGCGAACCGGGCCGCCGGCGCATGGCCCTGGCAGGGGCCGATACGATCGTCGACCTCCTCGCCGCACCGATCCTCGACGACCTGGAACTGCGGCCCCCCGACGCCGTTTTGGCGATGGTGAGCGGGCTGGGCGGCACGCCTCAACAGGAGTTGTATATCGTCTATCGCAGGCTGCATGAACTGCTCACCCAACACGGAATCCGCGTGGAACGTTCTTTGGTCGGCAACTACGTCACCAGCCTGGATATGGCAGGCTGCACCGTCACCCTGCTGCGGCTGGATCCAGAGATGCTGGCTTTGTGGGATGCGCCGGTGCGCACGCCGGCGCTGTGCTGGTAAGCGAACATAACAGGGCGCATCTGCGCCAAGGGTAAGTGAGCTATGGGCCAGGAGATATCACTGGCGCAATTCCGGCAATGGCTGTTGGTCTATGCCGACCGCATTGCCGACGCAGAACCCCTTTTGACCCAACTTGATGCGGCCATCGGCGATGCGGACCACGGCGTCAACATGCGGCGCGGCCTGCAAAAGGTGTGTGAGCGGCTCGACGACGGCGGCCTCCACTGCGCGGATGTCGGCTCGCTGCTGCGTACCGTGGCTATGACGCTCATCTCCAGCGTCGGCGGCGCAGCCGGGCCGCTCTACGGCGCGTTCTTCTTGCGCGCCGCCCAAGAGAGCAACGGCAACACCGGTGTCACCCTGGAGCAGCTTGCCGCCATGTTCCGCAGCGGGCTGGAGGGCATCCAACAGCGCGGCAAGGCCCAACCCGGCGACAAGACCATGGTCGACGCGCTGCTGCCCGCCGTGAAGGCGCTGGAGGCTGCCGCCGCTGCGCATCAACCGGCGGGCGCAGCCCTGGCCGCCGCCCAAGCTGCCGCCGAACAGGGCCTGCAGCACACCGCCGAGATGCAGGCCAACAAAGGGCGCGCCAGCTATCTTGGCCCACGCTCGATCGGCCATCAAGACCCGGGCGCGACTTCGGCCTTTTTGTTGGTAGCCGCGGCCGCGGCCACCTTGGGCCAGCCTGTACACGCCGATCAATCCGCTGCACGCCACTAAACTCGTCCGTGCGCCCGGCGCACACCTGCAAACCGACGGGACATTCCTATGCCGCATTTGGTTGGGGCCATCGACTCCGGCACTACCAGCACCCGTTTTATGCTCTTCGACGCGCACGGCCGCGTCGTCGCCTTTGACCAGCGCGAGCACACCCAGATCTTCCCGCAGAGCGGCTGGGTCGAACATGACCCTCTGGAGATCTGGGAGCGCACGCGCGCCGTCATCGGCGCAACGCTGGCCAAGGCTGAGGTCAGCGTCGCCGACCTCGCCGCCGTCGGCATCACCAACCAACGTGAGACCACCCTGATCTGGGGGCGGCAGACCGGCAAACCGGTCTACAACGCCATCGTCTGGCAAGACACCCGCACCGACCGCATCTGTCGCGATTTGGAGGCCCAGGGCCACGCCGAAACGATCTACCGCACCACTGGGCTGCCGCCGGCGACCTACTTCTCCGGCCCCAAGATCCGCTGGCTCCTAGACAACGTCCCCGGCGTCCGTGCCCGCGCCGAGGCGGGCGAACTGCTCTTTGGCAATATCGACACCTGGCTGATCTGGAACCTGACCGGCGGCGTGCATATCACCGACCCGACCAACGCCAGCCGCACGATGCTGATGAACCTGGAGACGCTGGATTGGGATGACGAGATGTTGGCGCGGCTCGACATCCCGCGCAGCCTGCTCCCCACCATCCGCCCCAGCAGCGACCCCGACGCCTACGGCCACACCCTCGCCGCCGGCCCCTTCGGCGGGCGCATTCCCGTCTGCGGCGACCTGGGCGACCAGCAAGCCGCCACCGTGGGCCAGACCTGTTTCGACGTGGGCGCGGCCAAGAACACCTATGGCACCGGCTGTTTTATGCTGCTCAACACCGGTCCTGAGATCGTGCGCAGCCAAAACGGGCTGCTCACTACTGTCTGCTATCAGTTGGGCGGCCGGCGCCCGGTCTATGCCCTCGAAGGCTCGATTGCGATGGCGGGGGCCACAGTGCAGTGGCTGCGCGACAACCTGCGCCTGATCGACCACGCCGCCGAGACCGAGAGCCTGGCGCAGTCCGTCGCCGACACGGGCGGCTGCTATCTTGTGCCCGCCTTTAGCGGTCTCTTTGCGCCCTACTGGCGCAGCGACGCGCGCGGCGTGATCGTCGGCCTCACCCGTTATGTCAACCGCGCCCACATTGTACGCGCCGCGCTGGAGTCGATCTGCTATCAGACGCGCGAAGTCCTGGACGCCATGGAGGCCGACAGCGGCGTGGCCCTCACCAGCCTGCGCGTCGACGGCGGCGCCACCGCCAACAGCTTTCTGATGCAACTTCAGGCCGACATCCTGGGCGCAGAGGTGATCCGGCCCAAGGTGGCCGAGACGACCAGCCTCGGCGCGGCCTATGCCGCCGGGCTGGCGGTCGGCTTCTGGGATACGCTGGACGACCTGCGCGCCAACTGGCAGGTAGACCGCACCTGGTCCCCCCAGGTCGACGCCGCCGCGCGCGCCGCAGGGTTTGCCGGCTGGAAAAAGGCCGTCACCCGCACCTTTGACTGGGTCGAATCGTAGACCCAGCCCGCGTATAGGCTCGGATCGGCGTGGCGCTATGATCCATCT
>JADLFO010000232.1 GCA_020845455.1 Caldilineaceae bacterium | reverse complement strand
GTATTGGGTGCGCCATCTGCGTGAGCCGGTGCGCTTTGCCCAAGGCATGGCAACCCTGCAAGACCTGGGCTGCCGCCTCTTTGTCGAGATCGGCCCCAAGCCGGTGCTGATCGGCATGGGCCGCCGCTGTCTCCCCCAAGTGCAAATACAGTCATGGCTTCCTAGCCTGCATCCCGACCGCGACGACCGCACTCAAATGTTGGAAAGCCTGGCCGCACTCCATGTGGCGGGCGCGCCGATCACCTGGTCCGCGGTTTATCCCCAAGCACATGCCTACCGGCTGCATCTGCCCACCTATGCCTTTCAGCGCCGCCGCTATTGGATGGAGACCCCCAGCCAAGCTCCGGTCCACGACCGGCCCCAGAACATCCTCCATCCCCTGCTGCACCGGCAGCTGCGCGTCGCTGGGGCCGACCGCGTCTTCGAGACGGAGTTGAGCAGTCGGACGATCCCCTATCTTGTGGACCACGCGCTCCACGGGGCCGCGGTGCTACCGGTTCCGGCCCTGATCGAGATGGCGCGGGCCGCAGCCCGTAGCCTGTGGGGCGATCGTAACCATGATGTAGAAAACACAGTAGAAAACATAGGCGTGGAAGATCTGCTGCTGCGCCGTCCGCTGTCTGTGACGCGCGAGGCCGTGCAGACCGTGCAGTTGCTCCTGACCCCAGAGACGGACGGGAGCGCCACATTCCGGCTTTTCAGCTTCCAGACGGATATAGCCGGTGATTCCGGCGCTGATACCGGCGAGGATTGGCTGCTGCATAGCACAGGCCGCGTCCGCCGCAACCAGACACCAGTGGCCCAGACCGTGAATCCGGCCGAGGTGCAGGCGCGCTGTCCTGCCTACCTGACGGGGGGCGACTATTATGCCCAGTTGCACGCCCGCGGCATCGAGATCGGGCCGCATCTACAGAGCATTGAGCAGCTTTGGCGGCAGCCCGGCGAGGCATTGGGTCGCGTGCAACTGTCCACCCAGGACAAAACGCCCTATCTGACCCATCCTGCCCTGCTCGACGGCTGTCTACAACTCTTGGGAGCCGCTCTGCCGGATGGCGAAGCGGGCGCGGCCTATATCCCGATCAGCCTGGAACGGGTATGGCTGGCGGATGCGTTCGGCGCGCAAGTCTGGTGTCACGTCCTCATGCGGCCCAGCGCTACCGCTGCACCCGAAGTACAGAGCGCGGACCTCCGCATCTACGATCAAGAGGGGAAAAGTATCGGCGCATTCACCGGCCTGGTCATGCGTCGCGCCGCGGGTGACACGGCTGCGACCGGCGTGGCGCTGCCCACAGATTGGCTGTACGAACTGGCCTGGCAGCCCATGCCGGAAGCAGCGGCAGCGCATCTTCCCGCGCCCGCAGAACTCATACCCGCGCTCATATCGCAGGCCCAAGCGTCGCAGATCGGCGCGGCGACCCGTCTCTGCCGCGCTGTGCTGCCCCAGTTCGAGGCCTTGAGCACGGCCTATACCCTGGCCGCGTTTGAGCAGTTGGGGCTGAGATTCGAACCGGGTACGCTGCTGACCGAGGCCGATTTGGTCACCAGCCTGGGTGTGGTGGACTCACACCGCCGCATGTTGCTGCGTATGGTCGCTCTGCTGGTAGAGGATAACATCCTGGCGCGCCGCGGCGCAGGCTGGGAGGTACGCCGTACCCCCACGCGTCCTGACGCGGGGGCGATCTTGGCCGAGCTTGTGGCCGAGGCCCCGGAATGCGAGCCGGAACTGGCCTTGGCCGCGCGCTGTGGACGCCACCTCGCCGCGGTGCTGCAGGGACGGCATGACCCCATCGCGCTGCTCTTCCCCGGCGGCTCGGTGACGGAGACCGCACGCATCTATCGCGACTCGCCCTTTGTGCGCCGCCATAACGCCCTGGTACGCGCCGCCGTGGAACAAGCCGCGGCCCGCCTGACCCCAGGCCAAACCCTGCGTATCCTGGAGATCGGCGCAGGCACAGGCGGTACCACGGCCTCCATCCTGCCCGTGCTGCCCGCGCAACAGACCGAATACACCTTTACCGATGTATCACCGCTCTTCACCCAGGCCGCGCAGGAGACCTTTGCCGCCTATCCCTTTGTGCGCTTCACGCCGCTGGATATTGAACAGAGTCCCGCGGGGCAGGGCTTTGCGCCCCACCAGTATGATCTGATTGTCGCAGCCAATGTGCTGCACGCCACCCGCGACCTGCGCCGCACGCTGGCCCATGTGCGCGACCTGCTGGTCCCGTCAGGGCTGCTGGTGCTGGTGGAAGGCACGCAGGCGCAGCGCTATAAAGACCTGATGGTCGGGTTGACCGAGGGATGGTGGGCCTTTACCGACACCGACCTGCGCCCGAACTATGCCTTAATTGACCAAGCGGCCTGGCTTACGCTCTTGCAGGAGACAGGCTTTGTCAACACCGTCGCCACACCGGGAGAGGAGCAAGACGCCGCGACCTCCAGTCAGGACACCGTATTCTTGGCCCAAGCGCCGCAGACCGGCAGCACAGGCCCCACCGTGGCACGCAACTGGCTGATCTTGGCCGATCAAAGCGGCGTAGGTGCACAGTTAGCCGACCGGCTGCAGCGTGCCGGCTGTGCCGTGACGATGGCCCTGTGCGGTGCTGACGATGGGCAAGACGCGCCGGGCAGCGTGACGATCAACCCGGCGCGGCCGGACGACTTCCAACGTCTGCTCAGCGCGGTGACCACAGCCCCAGGCCGATTGGGCGTGGTCCATCTCTGGAGCTTGGACGCGGAAACACCCGACGATGGCGCTACAAAGACGATCACAGAGACGATCACAGCCGGGCAGCAGAACGACGCAGGCAGCATGCTGCATCTGCTGCACGCCGTGCCGGCCCAAAGCGACTCCCGTCTCTGGTTGGTCACCCGCCTGGCCCAAGCCGTGAGCGCAGAGCAACGGCACTATCACCCGGCCGCCGCGACCCTATGGGGGTTGGGCCGGGTGATGGCCTTGGAACAGCCCGAACGCTGGGGCGGCCTGGTTGACCTGGACAACAGCCCTGCGGCGGATGCCGCGGGCCAGATCTTTGCTGAACTCTGCCGCTTTGACCCCGATGGCGAAGACCAGGTGGCGTGGCGCGCGGGAATCCGCTATGCGGCCCGACTGCTGCGCACGCCTACGCTAGATGCGCCGCCTCTCCGCTGGCGCAGCGAGGGCAGCTATCTCATCTCCGGCGGGTTGGGCGGGCTGGGGCTAAAGCTGGCCCAGCGGCTGGCGCAGCAGGGGGTACGCCATTTGGTGCTGACCAGTCGCACCGGGCTGCCCGACCGCAGCCAATGGTCCGCGCTGCCGCTAGACAGCGAAGCGGCACGGCGCGCGCGCGAAGTCCAGGCCATCGAGAGCTTGGGCGCGACCGTGGAGATCGCGGCGGTGGACGTGGGCGACGCCGCGGGCATGGCTGCGCTGCTGGCGCGCTTTGGCCGTGACCTGCCCGACCTGCGCGGCGTCTTCCACACCGCGGCTGAAGCGCAGTCCCGCGCGCTGGCCGAACTCTCGCCCGCCGAGTTCCAGGCCATGTTCAAGGCCAAGGGCACGGGGGCCTGGCTGCTGCACCGCTTGACCGCAGACCGCGACCTCGATTGCTTTGTGCTCTTCTCCTCCACCACAGGGCTGCTGGGCGTCAGCAGCATGGGCGCATACGCCGCGGCCAACTGCTTCCTGGACACGCTGGCCCACCAACGGCGGGCGCAGGGTCTACCGGCTTTGAGCGTCAACTGGGGCGTCTGGGAGGAGATGCGCGGGCTGAGTGATGTCGAACGCGCCGATGCGCTGCGCTTCGGGCTGCGGCCCATGAGCGCGGACCGGGCGCTTGCCCTGCTAGAGCGGCTGGTCGCCACGCAAGCGGCGCAGCAGGTGGTGGCCGATGTGGACTGGACGCGGCTGGCCGCGGCCTATGAGACGCGGCGCAAGCGCCCGCTGCTGGCGCAGGTAGCCACGGCGCAGCCTGCCCCGGCCAAGCGTGATGCGTTGGTCGCGGTGGAGCATTCACTGCAGGCGCGATTGGCCGCCCTTGCCCGGCCCGACGCGCGTCACGAACTGCTGCTGGATTATGTGCGCGGCGTCGTGGCGCAGGTTATCGGTTTGCGCGATCCCGACCGGATTGACGTGACCCGCGGGCTTTTCGAGATGGGCATGGATTCGCTGATGGCGGTCGAACTACGCAGCCGCCTCGAAACAGGCGTCGCCCATCCGCTGCCCACCACGCTCACCTTCAACTATCCGACGGTGGCCGCGCTGGCAGGCTATCTAGCGACCCATGTCTTTGGAGATGCCGATATGGCTCCCAACGGGCATGCATCGGCAGCGGTTCCGACGGCTGTACAGCCCGCGGCAGACGCGGTGGACGCCGCAAGCGCGCTCGACGCACTGGATGCCGATGCCCTGCTCAACCTGCTCGACGACGAACTCGCCGCAGCCGACTCATGGATTAAAGGGGATTGAGATGACTGAAGCGCTCGACTATCAGGCGCGGCTCAAACAGGCCCTACTTGCCCTGCAAAAGATGCGGACAAAGCTGGAAGCGCTGGAAGCGGCGCGCACAGAACCGATCGCGGTGATCGGCATGGCCTGCCGCTTCCCCGGTGGGGCCGATACGCCCGACGCCTATTGGCAGCTTCTAGCCAATGGTGTGGACGCGATTCGCCCCATCCCCGCGGATCGCTGGGAGACGGCGCGCTACTTTGACCCCGACCCCAGGCAGCCGGGCAAGATGTATACCAACGCCGGCGGCTTTCTCGACGGGCTGGACCAATTCGACCCTGCCTTCTTTGGCATTGCCCCGCGCGAGGCCGTCAGCATGGACCCGCAGCAGCGGCTGCTGCTGGAAGTGGCGTGGGAAGCGCTGGAGAATGCCGGGCTTGCGCCCGACCAGCTAGTCGGCAGCGCGACCG
>JADLFO010000231.1 GCA_020845455.1 Caldilineaceae bacterium | reverse complement strand
CCCTACTCCCTACTCCCTACTGCCCACTCCCCAACCACACCGGCCCCGTTGCTCACCAGCAAGTCCGGGGCATGGTCGCGCTCCTCGTCGTGCTCGATCCGCCCGTCGCGCACATGCACTACGCGGCGGCAATAGTCCGCCGTTTCCCGGTCGTGCGTCACAAAAACGACCGTAATCCCCTGCTCTTGGTTGAGCTGCTGGAAGAGCCGTATGATCTCCACACTCGTCTTCGAATCCAGATTGCCCGTCGGCTCATCCGCCAAGATCATCGCCGGACGGTTGATCAACGCCCGCGCGATCGCCACACGCTGCTGCTGCCCGCCCGACAGTTCGTTGGGCTTGTGCTCCAATCGGTCGCCCAGCCCCACCAACGCCAGCGCCTCATGCGCGCGCTGCCGCCGCTCGCGCCCGCCCACCCCGGCGTAGATCAGCGGCAGTTCTACATTGGCCGTGGCCGTCGTGCGCGGCAGCAGGTTGAAACTCTGAAAGACAAAGCCGATCTTTAGACAGCGGATCGCGGCCAACTGGTCGTCGTTGAGCTTGCTGACGTCGATCCCGTCCAACTCATAGATGCCCGACGTCGGCACATCCAAACAGCCCACGATGTTCATCAACGTGGACTTGCCGCTGCCGCTCGGCCCCATGATCGCGACCATATCGCCCTGCGCCACATCTAGGTCGATCCCCGCCAGCGCATGCACTTCTACATCGCCCATGTGATAGACCTTGGTCAGGTCGCGCACACGAATGACTAATTGAGCCACTGGATCTCCTGCTCCTGCCAGTTGCCCACGCCTCCCTCCAGCACAAAGAGCATCTGAGCCTCGCCGCCGCTGCTCGGTACCGCCCACACTGCCCAACCGCCGCTGCGGTTGCTGAGAAAAGCGACCCAACTGCCATCCGGGCTGACCGCGGGCTGGCCGTCGATGGCCGGGTTGTCGGTCAAACGCGTCGTCTGGCCTGTGGTCAAATCCACCTTGTAGACCTCCGGGTTGCCGTCGCGGCCGTCGCTCATAAAGGCCAGAAACCGGCCCGTAGGCGACCAGTTGGGCTGGCTGTCTGCCGGCACAGTGGTCAGGGCGCGGCGGTTGCCCCCGCTCCAACTCATCGACCAGATGCCGCAGTTGTTGCCGCTGTCGTCGCAGCCGCGATAGGCCAGTTGATCCGCCGCTGGATTCCCCGCAGGCGCTTCCCCAAAGGTCATGGCCGTGGCCTCGTTGTTCACATCGGCCCACACCACATAGATGCGCCAGCGCCGGTCACCCTCACGGTTGCTGGCAAACGCCACCAGATTCCCCTCGGCGTTCCAGGTCGGATAGCTGTCTTCAGAAAACGTCGTAAAGCGCAAAGTCAACCCCGTCGCCGGGTCCAAGGCGGTCAGACCGCGGCTGTCCCCGCGCAGGTTGCGATAGACCAGCCGCTGCCCATCGGGCCGGAAGGCGGGCTGCAGCCCCTCTTCAGCCAAGATCGCCGGGAAGCCCTGCTGGCCGATCGTCTGCAGCAAAACCAAATTGCGCCCGTTGACCGGGTCCAACGCCGAGAGCAGGATGCGCCCCGCCGGCGCGCCCACGGCGACCGGCGCAGCCGTGGCCGCATCTGTGGCTTCAACAGTGACCTCAACAGAGGCCTCAGCTGTAGACTCGGCGGGCGATCCGGCTGCGGCCTCCGGCGTAGCGTCCGCTGCGGGCGTCCCCGCTGTGCCCAACGCCGCCAGATCAGAGCCGGGCGCGCCGGCCCGATCCGGCACGGGCGTCAACTCAAAGGCGCGCGGCGTCGGCGTCCCCACACCGGTCAACTGGGCGATGGCCTGGCATTTAGCCTGGAACTCATCGCGACGCGCAATCGAACCGGGCGTCACCGAGATCGCGATCGCCGCCGTATACTGCGCCTCAGCGTCGCACCACTCCTTCCCCAGCGCCAGTTGATCGCCGTAGGCCAGCAGCGCCTGCTGCAGCCGCGTTTCGACATCACGATAGCTGGGGTCTTGGACATAAATCTCTTCCAAGAGCGCGATCATCTTCGCCCAGTCCTTGCCCTCCAGCGCCAGCGCATCCACATACTTAGCGATCACCGTGCGCGCCGCGCGCAACGCCGAACTGTTCGGCTCCAGCGCCAACGCCTTGTCGACATAGGCCAGCGCCTCTTCGACATTCCCGGCTTTGTCCATAGTGGCGGCCAGGTTCACATAGCAGTTGTAGAGCATCTCCCCCACCTGGGAGGCCTGAAACGTGGGCGCGCTCTGCTGCAGACGCACCAGCGTGTCGGCGGCCGTCTGCCAGTCGCCCGTCTGATAGGCAGCCAGCGCATCGGCAAAGAGTTGCTCCTGCTGCGGGCTGCCGGTGGCGGTTGGCCCTGCCGCGGCGGCGGGCGGCGTGGGCGCTTGGTCCGGCGGCTCTGCCGGCGCGGGCGTGCCGTCGACCACCGCCGGCGGGCCGCTCGCCGCCTGGTTCACCAGGTTGTTGATCCCCTCCTGGGCGGTCGTGTTGCCGGGGTCCAAGACCAACACTCGCTGATATTCGGCCAACGCCTCTTGCAGCCGGCCCTCGGCGCGATAGTCGATGGCGCGCTGCAGGGCAATGCCCACCTGCTGGCGGCGCTGAATTTCCACCTGGCGCTGTCCGGCCTGAATCCCCAACACCACCGCAACGATGATCAACGCCGCGGCTAAGACCGTCACCGGCCCAATCACCCACAACACCCATGTGGGGAACAACCCCTCGCGCGTTTCGTTAGACATGAGCCTTCATACGCACTCTCAATCAAGGAATTTAAGGCAAATAATCTAGCTCAATCCGCCGGCGTATAGGTCAACAGTTCGCGGCCCGCGTCATCTTCCAAGCGGATGCGCAGCGCCGGGCCAAAGCCCACCCGTTTCAGGACCGTGCGGAAGGGATGCTCCGGCCCCAACGACACAGCCATGCGCCGGGTGACCCCGCCTGTTCCATCGTCCGCCACCAGCGTACCCTGGATCGACATCGGCGCGTAGAGCGCCACAGCCAGCCCTTCGGCCAGCGGCGTCACATTGAGCGCCGCAGCCCGGTTGGCGTAGACCATATCGCCGATCCCATACACCGGATACCACCGCTCCGCCCAAGAGACCATCCCCTCTGCCGGCAGCGAATAGGGCACAAAGAAGCTGGGGGCCAACCCGGCATGCAACTCGACATAGGCCGAATCGTCGTCCGTATAGTTCTCACTGCCGATCGCCCGCCGCCAGCCTAACCCAAAGACTTTGCTGCCGCGTGTCACCTGCGCCGGATAGGCGCGCACCGCGCCTGCATCGTAAAACGGGTCATAGACCCCCACAAACGGCCCATGCGCGGCGGGATACTCAAAAAAGCCCAGATAGTGGTCCCAGTTGCCCAACCGGCTCAGATCGCGGCCAAAGTAATCGGGCCAGGTGAAACGCCGCTGCGGCCCCGGCAGCGCCGTATCCCCTGTGCTGTGGACGGTCATGATCTCGCCGGGGATGACAAAATGCAGTTCAGCGCTGGGCCGGTTGCCCGCGCCGGGCGCCAACATCGCCGTCTGCCAGTAGTTAAAGAATAAGGTATGCGCTGCCAAATTGCGAACCGCCGGTTCGATCTCCAGATAGGCCACGTTCGGGGGCAGCGTGACCGTGATCTGGGCGGAGAGCAGCCGCCCATCCTGCGGCGTGGCGATGGTCACGCCGACGGCGCCGTCATCTAGCGTAAACGGCGTAACCTCCCACGGAGTTCCCCAGTCATAGCCGTGCTCGATCACCGGCAGGCCCCACTCCAGCCCGCCCAGCCCCAACCACCCCCCCTGTCTGGGCGGCCCCCAAGGCGAGGGCTTGACCACGTTGTTCTGATAAAACATAGTGTCGCCGCTCGGCTTGTGCAGCACCTGCCAGATGCGCCCACCCAGTTCGGGCAAGATGCTCACCTGCAGATAGTCATTCTCCAGCACCAGCAGTTGATAGTCGCGCAGGCTGGGCTGGGGCACTTCGGCCAGAAAACGCTCGCGGTCGAAGACCAGATAGGGCCAGCGGTAGACAGGGTCCACGGCGGGCGTCTGATAGTTCTCTAGAGGATACGTGGGCAAGGTCACTTTGGTTGTGACAATGCCGGCGCCTCCGGTCTTCTGCGGCGCGGCATAGGGCATCACCACGATCCGGCGGCGGCTTTCCCCCACCGCGCCCGCAGGGTCACGCACCTGGCCTACGACCTCATAGGCACCCGGCTCGCCTGCCACCCAGCTAAAGCGCAGCTCCGGCCCCGGCAGTTCCTTTTGGTCACGCCAACCTGTGCCCGCGCCCTCAATCGAGAGGCGGTAAGCGGCGGCGGGTGAACCGTCAGCAGCCGCCACGCGCATCTCGATCACGTCGCCCGGCTGCACGCTGCCTGGCTGCACATGGCCGGCTGTGACCACCTCGAGCTGCACCGCCGGGCCTCCTGCCGATGGGGCCGCCGCCGGTGCAGGAGAGAGCGCCGTGCAGCCGCCGATCCACAGCGCCGCCAGCAGGCCCACAAGCCGGCCATACAGCCCGCCAACAACACAATGCCGCGCATCGGGCGCGGCAGAGAATCGCAATATCTTCATAGCCGCCATTATACAGTCAGGCAGGGTAGGGTCCGAATCGGAGAACGAAACAGGGGTCATCCCGAAATGGCGCGCCCTGCGCCGCCGGGGGATCAATCCCCCGGCTACACTGCTGCGCCCGCTCAAGCGGGCTTGCGGACAGCCCCCTTGCAGGGGGCGTGGCTGTGTAGCCCGGCGGCTTCAGCGCCGGGCGGGCAGACGGTCAAACTTCGGGATGACTCATGGCAACGCCTATGAAAAGAGGCAGCTAGGCCTAGGCATGGGCCGGCTCACGCAGCCCGGCGGCCTCGCGCAACTGCGCCGCCCGGCTCGTGCCCTCCCAGGGCAGGTTGATGTCATCGCGGCCAAAGTGCCCATAGGCCGCAGTCTGGCGATAGATGGGCCGGCGCAGGTCCAAATCGTGGATGATCGCGCCGGGGCGCAGGTCAAAATGCTCGGCGATCAACTGGGCGATCTTCTCGTCGCTGATATGGCCCGTGCCAAAGGTCTCGACGTTGATGCTCAACGGGTGCGCCACCCCAATCGCATAGGCCAACTGGATCTCGCAGCGGGTGGCGATCCCCGCGGCGACAATGTTCTTTGCCACCCAGCGCGCAGCATAGGCCGCGCTGCGGTCGACTTTGGTGCAGTCCTTGCCGCTAAATGCGCCGCCGCCATGACGCCCCATGCCGCCGTAGGTATCCACGATGATCTTACGCCCCGTCACACCGGCGTCACCCATCGGCCCGCCGACCACAAAACGACCGGTAGGGTTGGTGAAGATGCGCAGGTCCTTGTCTACCAAATCGGCGGGCAGCACCGGGTCAATCACCTTCTCGATCAGTTCGCGGCGGATCTCGTCTTGCGTCACGTCGGGGTCGTGCTGGGTGCTGATCAACACCGTGTGGATGCGCTGCGGCTTGCCATAGGCGTATTCAACGGTGACCTGGGTCTTGCCGTCGGGGCGCAGCCAGGGCAGGATATCCTGCTTACGCACCTCGCTCAGCCGCCGCGCCAGCTTGTGCGCCAAATAGATGGGCATCGGCATCAGCGTCGGCGTCTCGTCACAGGCAAAGCCGAACATCATCCCTTGGTCGCCCGCGCCCACGGCCTCGATGGCGTCTTCGTCGCGCATGTCGCCCTCTTTGGCCTCCAGCGCCTTATCTACCCCCATGGCGATGTCCGGGCTTTGGGCTGCGATCGCGATCTGCACGCCACAAGTATTGCCGTCGAAGCCCTTGGCGCTGCTGTTGAAGCCAATCTCGTTGATGACCTGGCGCACCAGTTGGTCGAAATTCACAAAGCCGTTGGTCGTGATCTCGCCCAAGAGCATGACAAATCCCGTCTTAATCGCCGTCTCGCACGCCACGCGCGAGTTGGGGTCTTGGGCAAAAAGCGCGTCCAGCACGGCGTCGCTGATCTGGTCGCACATCTTGTCAGGGTGGCCCTCGGTCACCGACTCGCTGGTGAACAAGAGGCTCGGCGACGTCATAAAAGTGGTGCTCATTGTTTTTTTCCTCCTTGGTCCCTGCGCTTCGCGCCTGGTTGGCCTAGTGGCCTGTGCCCAGGCTCCACTCGTTCAAATACGATTCCTGCTCGGCGGTCAACGTATCGATCTCCACGCCCATCGCCCTGAGCTTGAGCGCGGCGATCTCACGGTCGATCGATTCAGGCACATCGTAGACCTGACCCTCCAGCGTGTCGCCGTGCTTGAGCATATACTCGGCGGCCAGCGCCTGGTTGGCGAAGCTCATGTCCATCACCGCGCTGGGGTGTCCCTCGGCGGCGGCCAGATTGACCAAACGCCCCTCGCCCGCCACATAGATGCGCCGCCCGTCCTCCAGCAGATATTCGTCGAGGAAGTCGCGCACGCGCGTGATCTTCACCGCCATGGCATGCAGCGCCTTCATGTTGATCTCCACGTCGAAGTGGCCGCTGTTGGAGAGGATCGCGCCGTCACGCATCACGTCAAAATGGGGGCGGTCCATCACATGGATGTCACCCGTAGCGCTGCAGAAGATGTGGCCCTCCTGCGCCGCCTGCTGCATGGGCATGACGCGGAAGCCGTCCATCACCGCCTCCAGGGCGCGCAGCGGGTCCACCTCGGTTACAATCACGTTGGCGCCCATGCCGCGGGCGCGCATGGCAATGCCCTTGCTGCACCAGCCATAGCCGCCCACCACAAAATTCTTGCCTGCCAGCAGGACATTGGTAGCACGGATGATGCCGTCGATCGTGCTTTGGCCCGTGCCATAGCGGTTGTCGAAGAAATGCTTGGTCATGGCGTCGTTGACCGCGATCACCGGGAAGCGCAGCTTGCCCTGGGCCGCCATGGCGCGCAGCCGGATCACGCCCGTGGTCGTTTCTTCGGTGCCGCCGATGACATTGGGCAGCAGGTCGTTGCGCTGCGTATGCAGCATCGCCACCAGGTCCATGCCGTCGTCCATGGTGATATTGGGGCGGATGTTCAAGACCGAGGCCATGTGCCGGTTATACTCCTCGGTAGTCTCGCCCTTGATCGCATAGACCGGCATCTCGTAGTGGGCGACGAGTGCGGCGGCGATGTCGTCCTGCGTGCTGAGCGGGTTGCTGGCGCACAGGGCTACCTCGGCCCCGCCCGCCAACAGCACACGCATCAGGTTGGCCGTCTCCGAAGTGACGTGCATGGCTGCGGCCATGCGTACCCCCTTGAAGGGCTGCTCCTTGCGGAAGCGCCCTTCCAAGAGGCGCAGCACCGGCATCTCGCGCACGGCCCATTCCATGCGAAACCGGCCGCGGTCGGCCAATTTCAGATCTGCGATGTCGTAGGTCAACTCTTTGGTTTCTGCATTCGTTTCCGCGGTCATTCGTTCCAAACTCCTTGTTCTCAAGATAGCAGGCGGTTAACCTTCCCTCCGCCGGCCCACGCCCTCCCAATAGACACAGTGAACGGCGAAGCCATGCCTTGTATAGAGCCGCCGCGCGCCTGTGTTGGCCTGCGCCACATTCAGCACGATCGAGCCGACGCCGCGGCCCGTCAACTCGTCCATAATCGCACGCAGCACGACGCCGGCCCAACCCTGGCGACGGCCGTCGGGCCGCGTGTACATATTGCCGATGGCGGCGATGCCCGTCTGCCAGTCGACGATATGCGTGCCGCCCACCGCCACCAGCGCTCCGCCCGCGTCCTCCACCCCGTAAAAGACCCCGTCCGGCAGTTGGTACGGGTCGAAGGCGTCCGGCGTAAACAGCCCGCCGTGCGCATAGAGCGCCTGGATGCGGCCTGCATCGCCTGCGCTCAACCGCACGACAGACCGCGCGCGGTCTGCGCCGCCCCCATCGACCTCCCCGCTGTTGCCCCCGCCTGTATGGATCATACGCACCATGGGCATCAATGACGCCCCGAACTCATAGTGCTGCGCCACCACCGGCAGATGCGCCTGCGGGATCGTGACGTAGACCTCGGCGGGCAAGCCGGCCTGGGCCAGCCCCACCTGCACCGCGCCCGCCGCGCCCGCGCTAAACAAGACTGTGGGGATCAGCCCGGCATAGAGCAGCACCACGCCCGGCCCGCCGCCGTTCTCTGCCATCAGCCAGCGGCAGCGCGGCGCAAAGGCAGGCTGTAGATCGGCCAGCGCATAGGCGCTCCACACCGGGTCTTGGTTCAGCAGCGCGCGGATCGCGTGCATATCCTCTGTGAACATCATTTACCACGCCTACGACAACGGTCATTCCGAAACCGCCATTCCGAGACTCCTGTCGAGGAATCTCTCTGGGTGGCGCCTGGCAGAGAGATTCCGCGCCTGCGGCGCGGAATGACAGAATCTTAGCCCGCCACCTGCGCCGGTTGGCGCAGCCCGTCCAGCGCCGGCTCTGCGCCAAAATAGACCCGATAGCGCGCGATGAACTCGTCCAAGGTAAAGCGGTGTGCGGTCGTACCCATGTGCTCCAAAGCATAGACGCTGCACAGCGCGCCCACCTTGCCGCACACATCCAGCGGCAGCCCGGCCATGCGCGCCGCAAAAAAGCCGCCGCGATAGGCGTCACCCGCGCCGGTGGGGTCGTCGATGCGTTCCAGGGCCGCGGCGGGGATGGGCACGCTCCCCCCGTCGTGATAAATGGCGCTGCCCTTCTTGCCCAGAGTCAGCACCAGGGTCCCCACCATGGCGCGCAGGTCGTCTAGATCCCAGCCGGTCTTGCTCTCCACCATCGCCAGCTCATACTCATTGCAGAGCAGATAGGCCGCGCCCGGCACGCCGGCCTGCAGATCAGCGCCGGTCAGCCGCGCCAACTGCTGGCTGGGGTCAAACGCATAGGGGATGCCCAGCGACTTGCATTCCTGGGCATAGTTGAGCATCGCCACTGGGTCATTCGGGCTGATCAACACCATGCGCGCATCGGTCAAATGGCGGCCGGTCAGGCTGTAGTCGCGGGCATGGCCCATCGCGCCCGTGTAGAAGTTGGCGATCTGGTTTTGGTCGAGGTCGGTGCTGACAAAAAAAGTTGCGGTTAGTTCGTTCGGAATCTCGATAATCTGCTCCGTGTTCAGCCCCTGCTCCTCCAGCCAGCGGCGATAGTCGCCAAAATCCTCGCCGACCGTGGCCAAGATGATCGGCGCGCCGCCCAACAGCCGCATGGTATAGGCGACATTGGCCGCCACGCCGCCGCGCTCGCGGCGCATCGAATCGGCCAAAAAGCTAACGCTCAGCGACTGCAACTGGTCGGGCAGAATATGGTCGCGAAACCGCCCCGGAAAGTGCATCAAATAGTCGTAGGCCACCGAGCCGGTGATCACAAACGCCATGCGCTGATCCTTTCGACGCTGCCCAAGCCGCGGGCTATGCTTTGTCCAAATCCATCCACTTGACAATGCCCGGCGGCGGCACATGCGCTCTCAACTGCTCCAGCAGCGCCGCCGGGGCGGTCGCCTCCACCACCAGCTTGCGATGATGGGGCCGAATAAAGCCTTCGTCCACGCCGTGGTCGATCCACTGCAACAGCGCGTCAAAATAGCCGTCGACGTTGAGCAGCCCGACCGGCTTGGCGTGGATACCCAACTGGCCCCAGGTCAGCGCCTCGGCCAGTTCGTCCATCGTGCCCAACCCGCCGGGCAGGGCGATAAAGCCGTCGGCCAGCGCGGTCATCGTGGCCTTGCGCGCGTGCATGGTGTCGACCACGATCATCTCGCCGATCGGCTGGCCCATGACCTCGCGTGCGGTCAGCGGTGCGGGGATCACGCCCACAACCGCCGCGCCCGCCTCTTGCGCGGCGCGCGCCAGCGCGCCCATCAGCCCCACGCTGCCCCCGCCATAGACCAGCCGCAGCCCACGCTGGCCCAACTCCTGGCCCAGCGCAATGGCCGACTCAACATAGACCGGCTTGAGGCCGGGGTTTGCACCACAAAAGACGCCAATTGAGTTCAGGGTGTTCATGCCGTGGGGGGTGCGCCGCGTCGCTGGGCGCGCGTCGCCTGAATGCGCTCCTCGGCGGTCTCTTTGGCTTGGCGCAACGACTCACGAAACGGCGGGTAGCAAATGCCCTCTTCGGTGACAATGCCCGTAAGATAGCGATAGGGCGTCACATCAAAGGCGGGGTTATAGACCGGCACGCCCTCCGGCGCGACCACGGTGTCGCCGATGTGCGTGACCTCGCGGGCGTCGCGCTCCTCAATCGGGATCTGATCGCCATCGGCCAGATTGAGGTCAATCGTGCTCGTGGGGACCACCGCATAGACGGGAATGCCGTTCTCGCGCGCCAGCACGCTGATCTGATAGCTGCCGATCTTGTTGGCGACATCGCCGTTGGCGGCCACGCGGTCGGCCCCAAAGATCACCACGTCCACCTTGCCGGCGCGCATCAGAGAACCCGCCGCGTTATCGGCGATCAGGTGCATCGGCACTTCGGCATGCATCAACTCCCAGGCTGTCAAGCGTGCGCCTTGCAGCCGCGGGCGCGTCTCGTCTACCCAGACATGGATACGCTTGCCCAGCTCTTGGCAGGCATAGATCACGCCCAGCGCCGTGCCAAAGTCGACCGTCGCCAGCGAGCCGGTGTTGCAGTGGTGCAGCAGGTTGGCGCCGTCGAGGATCACCGCCGCGCCGTTGTAGCCCATGCGCCGGTTGATCGCCACATCCTCGTCGGCCAGCGCCTCGGCCTCGGCCAGCAGCGCGGCGGCAACCGTGGCGGGGGTCGCGCCCGGCTCGGCGGCGGCGCTTTGCGCCAGCTCCAGCAGCCGGGCCGTGGCCCAACTGAGGTTAACCGCGGTGGGCCGCGAGGCATCCAATGTCTCTTTGGCCGCGGTCAGGTCGTCCAGCAAGGCGGCGACGGTGGTTGCCGGGGCGGCCTGGGCGGCCAAGGCCATGCCATAGGCCCCGGTCGCGCCGATGGCCGGCGCGCCGCGCACCGCCATGTCACGGATGCTGTGCGCCACGGCATCCACGCTGTCGAAGCTTACGATCTCAAAGTCGGCGGGCAGCAGCCGCTGGTCGATCATCTTGACTTGGCCGTCTTGCCAAAAGACTGTGCGCATGAGTCCTTCAATCCTTAACAAAAACACCCTCTGGATCAAGATCCCAGAGGGCGCCGGATATTCGGCGTTTGGCGCAACCGGCCCACCCGGTCACGCGCTCCCCACTGAGGTCATCTACTTGATATCGCGTTTTGCGAATGCCGGCAAAGCCGTGTTGGATCAACACAACTCGCATAGGCCATGGCCTATGCCCGGCGCATCGTCGCAACAACCGGATACCGGGACTCCAGTGGGTTGTCGGGGGCTTGGCGCTGTACTGTCGCCCCCCGTCATCTACGCCAATCTATGGACGGCGAAGCGCAGCGGCCCCGCCAAGGTGGACAGCGTAGCACACAACCCCAGAGCTGTCAAGCTTCTTTAT
>JADLFO010000230.1 GCA_020845455.1 Caldilineaceae bacterium | reverse complement strand
GGTCGCAATGCCGCCCGGTTCAGGCGTGTATTCGCCGGTGGCGATGCAGATATTCATACTTGCGATGACACCGCCAACTTGCTTTGTACAGCCTTGCGTACCATGGACTGCGACCAGCGCGCCGTGTGAACCGGGTCCAGCCGCGCCGCATACACGAGCGCAGTCGCCCGGCCCTCGACGCCAGGATGATGGCGCAGCAGATGCAGGATTCGCCGGGCCGCGTCGCCCCGAATCGATGCCCACTCCGCCTGGGTGAGTCGTTCTTGCTCTCGAAACCGCATTGCTAACGCATAGACCGTCCGGCTGAGTACCCTCATATCCTGCGGTGGGCTGCTGTGATAGCGCAGCAACTGCCGCACGATTTCAAGCGGCACTTGCTGTCCATAGACGTACTCCATCGCTCGCTGAGCAATCGACACCGTTTCGCGCCTGCCATCTTCCACCCGCCGAAGCAACGTGTTCTCACCATGCCATCGGTAATCTAGCACGATGTCTGGTAAACTGGCGAGGTGCGTCACTCGGCTTAAGCGCTGCCAAAGATCATAATCATTAGCGGTCACAAATTCAGGTCGATAGCCGCCAACCTCAATAAGCAGAGCGCGCCGGATCATGCTGGCCGGATGTGACAGGGGAGACTCAAAGCACAATATCCATGTGGATAGCTGCGGCGTCACTGGATAGTGGATATTCCGTAATGGCGCAGCATTGTCTCCCACCAGGCGCCGAACGGCTCCCCCAATCACGCCGACATCAGGATGCGCGTCGAGATAGGTTACCTCTTTTTCTAACCGGCGCGCCGCGCTTATGTCGTCATGATCCATGACTGCAATAAACTCGCCGCGCGCCAGGTCTGTGCCCAGGTTGCGTGTGTGTGAAATGCCGAGATTGACAGGATTGCGATGCAGACCGATACGTGCGTCCTGTGCGGCTAGTTTCTCCAAGATCGACCAGGTATCATCCGTCGAGGCATCGTCGATAATGATGAATTCAAAATCAGCATAGGTCTGCCGCAGGATACTCTCGACCGTCGCCTCAAGATAAGGGGCGCTATTGTAGGCGCCCATCACAACCGAAACACGGGGGGGGCTACTCATGGCTCTTGTGAACTTGCTCCCTGCGGTCGCGTTAAGCCAAACCGGTATCGCGCCGACTTCTGAAGCAGGGGGGTTACCCATCCGATGGCAACCGCCCTATCGAAACGAGCAGCCAGGCAGAATGCTCTTAAGCTGACAGCAGATCGAGGCGTATGGTGGCGCGCGATCACCAGAATACGATATGCTGCATCACGCCGAAGCGTCTTCCATTCTGCCGGAGTCAGCTTGTACTTTTGCCTCATGTGTGATGCCAGCTTGCCTACAAACCGGATCAGAGACTCGGTCTGTGTCGCATGAGAGCGGATTCCATGCTGCAATTGAAGCACTTCGCTCAATGATAGCACCGCGCCGATTTCTGCCTTGAGTACTTGCCGGCCGATTTCAGCGGCCTCGCACGCTGTCTCTTCATATCTACGAAAGGAGTTGTTGTCGCCGTGGCGGCGATAGTACAAGACGATATCGGACAAATTGGCTAGCCGTGTCTGTTGGCCGAGCCGAAACCAGAGGTCGTAGTCGTTGGCCAATTGGTAATTTGGATTATAGCCGCCGACTGCAAGCAAGAGAGAACGGCGGACCATGCAGGCAGAATGAACACTTGGCATACCAAAACACATCGCCCATGCAATGAGACCTGGTGCCGGCATCTTCTCGACAGGTTTGCTTAATCCTCCGGGATCTAAATAGCGGATTTGGCCACCCAGCGCGCCAATCTCCAGGTGAAGATCGAAAAAAGCCACCTGTTTTCCAAGCCGCTCCGGAAGGCTAATGTCATCATGGTCCATGACGGCGATAAACTCGCCGCGGGCCAGCTCTGTGCCCAAATTGCGCGTGGTCGAGATGCCCAGGTTGGCAGGATTGCGATGTAGAACGATGCGCGCATCCCGCGCCGCCAATTGTTCGAGTATCGACCAAGTGCTGTCTGTCGAACCATCATCAATGATGATAAACTCGAAATCGGTATACGTCTGTTGCAGGATGCTCTCGACCGTGGCTACAAGATGGGGCGCGCTGTTGTACGCCCCCATCACCACCGAGACACGCGGATACTGGCTCATGGCTACTATGAACTCGCTTCTTGACGCAAGCGCAGGCCGAACCGATAGGTAGCCCACTTCCTCAAGGTAGAGAGTACCCATTGCAGCGCACGCACCGGATCGAGCTTTAGTGCATAGTAAAATGCCGATGCACCATGCTTGGACCACGGCGTTTGACGACTTGTCAGCCACAAAATGCGCGATGCGGCATCTCGTCTCACCTGACGCCATTCCTCGACCGGCATTGGCGTGGATTGCCCAAAGCGCATCGCCAGTTTATAGAGCCGCCGGCTCACGCAACCGACCTGGTGGGGTTCGGCCCGCAGATAGCGCATCATCTGCATTACTTCGTTTAGCGGTACATCTGTTTCCAGGGTAGCCACAATGGAGCGCTGCGCAGCGGTCGCCGCCATTTGGCGCAGTCGCTCACTATTATGCGTGATATTGGTATCGTGACGTCGATAAAATAGGACGATATCCGGAATATTGGCAAATTGTGTAGAGTGCTTTATGCGCTGCCACAATTCACATTCTTCCACGGGCGTGTACTCCCCCCGATATCCCCCCGCATTAACCAGTAAGGCGCGCCTCAACATGACAGCCGCATGCATTACAGGCGGAACAAAATGCAGATGCCATGCGCAAAGATGGACGGTTAAAGGAAAAGGTTCAACCGGAGAAAAACGGTTCTCCTTCTCAAAAAAGAACTCCACTTGCCCACCGACAACCCCTACCTCCGGATGTTGATCGAGATAAGCGACTTGTTTCTCAAACCGGTCTGATGGACACCAGTCATCCGAATCCATGACCGCAAGCAATTCTCCACGCGCCATTTCAGTGCCGCGGTTGCGCGTGGCCGCGATCCCCATGTTTTCTGGATTGCGCGCCAAGCGGATACGTTCATCCTGTGCGGCGAGCCGTTCCAGCACTTCCCAAGTGCCGTCCGTGGAGCCGTCGTCGATAATGAGCAACTCAAAATCGGTGTAGGTCTGCTGCAGGATGCTGTTGACCGCGGCTTCCACATAAGGCGCAACGTTGTAGGCCGCCATTACCACTGAGACACGGGGACTATCGGTAGACACCATCTCTATATCAGCTTGCAAGAAGTCAGCGGAACCAGTCAAAGGGTTGTTCTCGCGCCATAAAAAATACCGTACTATAAGTCTTAGCGACTACAGAATAGTTGACGCTTGCCATATATATCGTTAATGGATCGTTCTGCAATGCGTCCAATGAATCGAGTTTGAGTCGTTCTGCCAGTACAATGCGGGGGCGGTATCGTTCCCAATCGTTAGATTGAAGAACGTCTAGGTCCATGCCTTCCACATCAACATCCATAAAGCTGATATTTTGACCTGACGGCAAATATTCATCGAGAATCTTGCACAGAGGGTATGTCTGCACCTCCGTTACCTTAACTACACGAAAGCCAGGGTTGTCTTCGGATCTTTGCTCTACCCAGCGATGACTAAGCGTATTTAGTTCTTGCCCAGGATACATATAGTAGGTGAATGTGCCTCGATCACGTGCAATGGCGGCTTCCAGATTGATGTCGTTCGGTCGCAATCGCTCGAACTCGGCCATCCCTCCTGGCATAGCGTCAATGTTTATTCCCCGCCAGCCATGCTTATAGAAGATGTAGGTCGACGAAATTAGTACTGGATGAAACGCTCCTACATCAACATAAAATCCATGCTCCTGTAATGGGAAAAAGTGCTTCAGCAGAATATCCTCACCCTCACGAGCATAGGTTTCATTTGCATATTTACCTAAATCTATTGGCGGGGTCATCCACTGCTTAGCCGTCCTACGCGCCTTGCGCCACGCGCGGCGCACCAGGTATTGAACCGTGCTCACCTAACTCCCACTTTCCGTCTAGCATCACTGGCGCTGAAGCAAATCCGATCTGCCCAGTAGCGTAAAAGTCACCTGGTTCTACAGCAAGCTGACCTGCCCTCTGTTCTGGCCAGTCCGCATCCTGCTCATCTACTCTCGCACGTACACGTACGTCATAATATCCGGATGTAAAGGGAAAGCGCGGCACCATACATCGAAAGAACCCTCGATGTGGTATGCCTCGGTACTTTGTGCCAGCATATGAACTATAGAGAACTGACAACATTTGTACCTTATCATGGATTGAAAACCCCATATCCACGCTACCGCCCAAATAGTGAGCGGCAGTCTGGTAACCAAAGACAAAAATAATATCCATCCCACTACGCGCATAGCTTAGCTTGCGCCCCGTTGTATCCTCGATATGAAAACTTATCAGCCGGATCTGCCCATTACCTCTTCGATCCGTGCGCTGCGCCAGGTCGCCGCCGTCCGTTACCTGCCGTTCAATCGATGCATAATAGCGCTCCAGCACAGCGGGCGTTGGCCCCAAGGCGGCCACCTGCCCCTGCTCCAGCAGCAGCGACGTGGAGCAGAGGTTCTCAATCGCCGCCATGTTGTGGCTCACAAACAGCACCGTGCGCCCGCTGTACGCTACGTTCTCCATCTTGCCCAGACACTTGGCCTGGAACTCGACATCGCCCACCGCCAGCACCTCGTCCAGCAGCAGGATTTCGGCCTCCAGATGCGCCGCCACCGAAAAGGCCAGCCGCACGCGCATCCCGCTCGAATAAAAACGCACCGGCGTATCGATAAATTTCTCCACCCCCGCAAAGTCCACGATCTCGTCGAACCTGCGGTCCACCTCCGCCTTGCGCATCCCCAACAGCGTGCCGTTGAGATAAACATTCTCGCGGCCCGTCAGGTCGGGATGAAACCCCGTCCCCACCTCCAACAGGCTGGCGATGCGCCCATTCAACACGGCGCGGCCGCCGCTCGGCTCGGTAATGCGCGATAAAATCTTGAGCAGCGTGCTTTTGCCCGCGCCGTTGCGCCCGATGATACCCATCACCTCGCCCTGCGGCACGTCAAACGAGACATCGCGCAAGGCCCAGATCATATCCGGGTCCTCCGCGCCGTCGCCGCGGAAGTGGCTCATGGCACGCAGCCGGCGATAGTTGTCCAGCGGGGCGCGCAGCGCATCCACCACGGCATGCGCCAAGGTTTGAGGCCGCTGTTGTCTGCGGCCAATTCGATAGCGTTTGGCTAGGTCTTGAACCTGAATGGTAACCTCAGACATCGTTCGGCACAAACTCTTCCCAGATAGCTCGGCCCAGACCGAGCGCCGCATCAGCGAGGCGGGTTACGCCACATCGGCAAAGAGACGCTCCGTCCGGCGGAAGTAAAGCGCGCCCGCCGCAAAGATCGCGGCCGCGCTCACCAGCCCCGGCCCAATCAGATCCCAGGGCATCGGCGCCGAACCCAACAGCGCGGCGCGAAAACCTTCGATCACCCCTGCCATCGGATACAGCCCATAGAGCAGCCGGTACTGCGGCGCGATCAGCGAGGCGGGCCAGACCACCGGCGCAGCATACATCAACAACTGCGTCACAAACCCCATGGCAAAGCGTACATCGCGGTATTGAATCCCCAGCGCCGCCAGCCACATCCCCATCCCGCCGGCGGTGATCATCATCAAGAAAACCAGCAGCGGCAGCCAGACCACCTGCCACGTCGGCCAGATGCCATACCACGCCATCAGACCCAGCAAGATGACAAACGCGATCGCAAAATCAACCAGCTTGGCGACCACCGGCGTCATGGGGATGATCAGGCGCGGGAAATAGACCTTGCTGATCATGCCGGCGTTGCTGAGCAGGCTCCCACTCGCTCCGGTCAGCGCGTTCGAGAAATAGGTCCACGGCGCCAGCCCCGCAAACGAAAAGACCGCATAGGGCAGCCCGTCGCTGGGCATCTCGGCCAGCCCGCCAAAGACCACCGTAAAGACGATCATGCTGAAAAACGGCTGCAGCACCGCCCATGCAAAACCCAGGATCGTCTGCGCATAGAGCACACGCACATCGCGGCGCACCAGAAAATAGAACAGATCGCGATAGCGGCGCAGTTCTTGCAGGTCGAGCAACTGCCAGCCGCGCCGCGGCTCGATCACCGTCTGCATGTCCGGTTTGCCCAAAGCAGATTCCAGCAGCGTCGATTTCATCGCGCGCCCATCCCTGCATCGGCCCCCAAAACCAGCCCCAAAAGCAGCCAATGGGTCACCGCCGGGCGCGCGCCCAAGGTCATCGCGTCCAGCGAATTGAAGATCAGAAACGCCAGCAGCGCGCCCACCATCCCCGCCGCCCACAGCCGCGCCGCGCTGTCGGCGGCGCTGTGCAGCAGCAGCCGCAGCGCCGCCGCCGCCGCCAAAAACACCACCGCCGCATAGGCCAGCAGCCCCGGCACGCCCACGTCGAGCGCGGTCTGCAGCGCCAGGTTGTGAGCGTGCGTCGTGTCCGGGTCGGGCCGGTAATTGGGCAGGGCAGGATAGGGCTGCTGCGCCAGCAGGTGAAACGCCCCCAACCCCACGCCGGTCAGCGGCGCGTCGATCACGCCATGCCACGCCCGCGCCCAGATCATCCGCCGCCCGGCCATCGCCTCGTCGGCAGCGATCGTCGCCCACACCCCCGCGCCCGGCGCGGTCTCGGCATCGCGTTTAATAGCGATCACGTCGAGCACGCGCTGCGGGCCAAAGACGCTCAACACCGCCAGCCCCATCAACACCGCCACGCCCAACAGCACCCACCCGCGCCGCCCCGCCAGCAGACAGGCCAGCGTCGTGGCGCCGGCCGCGGCCAGCAGCGCCGTGCGCGACTGGCTAAGCAGCAGCACGCCGCCAAAGAAAGCAGCCAGCCCCAACAGCCCAACCCGCCCCAGCCCCCAGACGGCCGGCGCGATGCGCCGGTCGCGCTGCGGCGCAAGCGTCAACAGCGTCGCCGGCGTCACCATCAACAGCACCGTCCCCGCCACGCGGTTGGGGTTCAACCCCTCCTGGCCCAGCCCGCCCAGCGCGCCGGTCAAACCCCGCGCCAGATCGCCCACCACCGGCAGCTTATCATTGGCCCCCATCGCCAGCAGCCCTAGTACGCCGAGGATCGCCCCCACGCCCAAGAAGCCCGCCGTCGCCCACGCCACATGCGGCTTGACTGAACGCCGCGAAGGCCAGCTTCCTCCGGCGGCGCAGAAGTTGATCACGCCCAGACAGACCGCTGCCCCCCACACGGCGCGCACCAGTTCCGGCCAAGAAACTGCCCAGAAGGCCGGGGAGGCATACGCCCCCACCGGCAGCGCCACCAGCAGCAAAAAGAGCAGCGGCCACAGCGCCGCCGTGCGCGCCGTCATGCGCCCGGCGTTGACCTGGCGCACGCCATAGGGCACAAACAAGATCGCCAGCCCGATCAGCATGGCCGGCGGGGGAAAACGCTCTGGAAAGAGGGCCATCGGCGCGGTGACGGCCAGCGCCAACGGGTCCAAGAACTGGTCAAGCGACCAGCGCACTTTGGGCCGCCGTCGGGGGCGCTGCTCCAGCGGCGGGGCCTCCCAGGCGAACTGCCGCGCCTCACTAGCGCCCATCGCTCACCCTGCCTGCCTTCTCCCGCGCGCCCGGCGGCCGGCCGGATGGCGGGCGCGCGGGTTGCGGCGCCGGCACAACGGGAGGGGGGCTTTCGCGCTCCGGCGCGGCGCGTTTGCCGCCGCGTCGCCAGAAACCGCCTTTGGTTTCCTCGGCGTGCTCGCGATAATAGCCGCCATAGGAGTAGTAATTGGCATAGTAGCCCAAGTCCCCCGCCTCCACCCGGTTGAGTACCGGCCCCAACAGGCGCGCGCCCGCCCGCTCCAGCAGCGCCTTACAGCGCAGGGCCAGGTCGCGGCGCGTGCTGCCTGCGCCCACCACCTGCAGCGCGCCATCTATATGCGGCACGACCAGCAGCGCATCCGTCACCGTAGCGGCGGGCGCGGTGTCAAAGACCACCACGTCGGCCAGCGCCTTGATCTGCTCGATGACCTCCCCGGCGCGCGCCGACCCCAGCAGCTCCGACGGGTGCGGCGGGACCGTGCCGGCGGCAATGACCAGCAGATGGGGAATTGCCGTGGCTTGCAGACAATGCTCTACCGCCAACTCACGGTCCACGACCAAATTGCTAAAGCCAGGCTCGCGGCGCAGCCCAAAGCGTGCGCTGATCTGCGGCTTGCGCAGGTCGAGGTCCACCAAGATCGTGCGCCGCCCTTCCTGGGCAAAGACCACGGCCAGGTTGGAGGCGACAAAGGTCTTGCCCTCGCCGGGCCCCGCGCTGGTCACCATCAAGCTGTGTACCGGCCCGTCCACCCCGGCCATGCGCACCGACGTGCGCAGGGCGCGAAAGGCTTCCGCCACCGGCGAACGCGGGTCCGTGGCCGTTACCAGCGCCAGGCCGCGCCCCTGGTCGCCATTCCCCCCGCCCACACCGGCGATCGCGCCCTGGGTTGGCATCCCATAGAGGTCATCCAACTCCTCAGGCGTCTTGATGGTGTAGTCCAGATATTCAAACACCCAGGCCAAGCCAAACCCTAGCGCCAGCGCCGCCACCAGCGCCGCCACCATTGGCTGGAGGAAGTCGCGCTGGCGCGCCGCCATGGGCAGCAGCGCCGGGTCCACGACGACGATGGTGTCCACGTCGCTGCTCGGCTCTTCAAAGGCGCTGGAAAGCGCGTTCTGTGTTTCGGCCAAGCTGGTCAAGACGCCAATGCGCTCGGTGCGATATTGCAGGATGCGGTCGCGCAGTTCCAGCGTACGCTGCGCCGTCTCGACCGACTGCGGCCCTTGCTCCAGGTTGCGGATTTCATTGTCCAGCGTGCGGATCTGGTCATCGTAGTAGTTCAATTCGTCCTGCAAGACGGCGATCAGATCGTTCATCTGTTTCTGGCGCGCCAGGGCTTCGGGGCTGCGTTGGGCGGCCAGCCGCGCCTCTTGCTGTGAAAGCTGGCGTTCGGTGTTGGCGTCGATCAACATTTGAGCGGTCGTGTTCGCCAACATCTGCGCCACTTCCGGGTTGCGGTGCGTGGCCGTGATGCGAAAGATCTGCGTGTCGCGCACAAACTCAGCTTGGATCGAGCGCAGCACTTCGGCAGACGAGATCTCGACCGGCATCCGCGCCGCCACCATCTCGCCAAAAGAGCGCGTGCCCATATATTGAATATAGGTGTTCGCCAGCGGCCCCAGCGTCAAATTCACTTGATAGGAGAGCAGCGACCCCATAGCGGAGGGCGTGATGATCATGGTAGTGGTGGTGCTGTACAGCGGCACACGCGAAACCACATAATAGACCGCGCCAAACTCGACTACCAGGATCAACAGGGCGATCAGCAGCAGCCGCTTGCGAAAGATCTTCCAATAGGTTAAAAGCTCCAAGACCGGTAGCTCCGTTACAAACTCACCGGTAGCCGGTTGCCGGGCGTTAACGCACCCAGACCGGGTCCCAGTCGTTAAAGGCGTTGTTGCTCAAATTGGTTTGGCCGCTGCCGTCGGCGTTCATCAGCCAAACCTGGTTGCGCGCCGACCCGCGGTTCGACCAAAAGACGATCCTGCTCCCGTCCGGCGACCAACTGGGATGTTTGTCCCACTCCCAATCATTATAGGTCAAGCGGGTCAGTTCGCTGCCGTCGGGCCGCACGGTATAGATCTCGTCGTTGCCGCTCGCCGTCGACACAAAGGCGATGCGATAGTCGACCGGCGACCAGACCGCATCGTAGCTTGCGCCGCCGGCGTCGATGCGGGTCGGGCGGCCCTGCTCGTGCAGCGGCGCTACAAAGAGCATGACGTTTTCCAGGATATGGTCGGGGTTCATATCCAGTTCATGGTCGCTTACCAACACCTGAAAACGGCCATCCGCCGCCATGTTTTGCCCCTGCTTTGCCTGCTCATAGACCCAGCTATCCGGCGCGGTCAAGACGGCCTGCTCGCTGCCGTCTGGGTTCATAAACATCAGCGTACTCGCCCCGGTGCGGTCGGACCAGAATAGAATCTTGCCGCGCAAATAGTCCGGCAGACCGGTGGGGGTGACGGTCGGCGTCGGCGTCGGCGTCAGGTCGGATGACAGAATAAAGGGCGGTGTGGGCGTCGCGTCCGGCACGGGCGGGGTCGGCGTGGCCGTCCAGAGGTTGATGGGCAGCGGCGTCGGCGTCCCCATCACAATCGCCTGGGCGGTGGCAATCGAAAGCTGCCACACCGCGGTCGCCTCGTTTTCCGGCACGGGCGTGTTGGTGATGATCAGCGGCGTCACCCAGTTGGGCGGCAGCGGGGTTGGCGTCGCCGACGGTGTCGGGGTCCCCTCGCCGCTGTAGGGCGTGACCTGCGCCGTCTCGGTCAGGCGCACAGCCGCCAGCGCGATCAGGTTCTCGCCCTCCTGCGGCGGCAAGATCACCAGTTTGGGGGTGGGCGACGGCGGCGGGACTTCGGGCGCAAGCCCGGCCACGATGCGCAGCAGCGGGGGCCGGTTGAGTGACTCGCCGCCAAAGCCGCTGTCCCAGGCAAAAAGGCTGTTGACGCCGCTGTCCGGCCCCGTCACCCGAAAGGAGACCTGGCCGCTGTAGGTGCGCGCCTCCAGCAGCGGCAGCGCCTCCGGCGGGAAAAAGACCGTGTTCGGCCGGCCGCGCGCCAGATCGCCGGGACTCAACGGAAAGACCAACGAGGCCGCCGCGCTGTCCGGGCGTGAGAGCCAGTGAAAATCGCGCTGCGGCCATTGTACATCCAGCCACGGCTCCAGAAGCTGCACCGTCCATGTCCCCTGGTCGCCGAGGAAACCGGCAGACAGCCCCATCAGGGTCAGGTCGGCGTGTAAGATCGGCGTGCCAGGGGCCAGGTCCGACAAATCGAACTGGAACGCGCCGACACGCACCTGCCCATCGTAGAAGCCGGCATAGATGTTGAAATCGCCAAAATAGTTGGGGCGGATATCATCGCTCTGGCTCCAGCCCACCATGCCGGCCGCGACGGGAGTCAGCAGCAGCACCTGTCCGCCGGGAGGCGGCGGCACGTCGGGCAGTTGCAGCGGGATGGGCGTCGAGGTCGGTGTCGGCAGCGCCACGGTCGGGATGGGCGTCGGCGTAGATGTCGGCGGCTCGGGCGTGGTGGTCGCCAGGCTCACGACCTTGGTGGGCAAGGCCTCCAACTCAGGCGCCGGTTGCGCGCTGATCGCCACGATCACGGCAATGCCGATCGCGATGACGCCAATCGCCAACCAGGTGATCAGGTTGCTCTGCCCGCTCATAGCCTAACCGTTCACGCCGCTCTCGATCATCATGCTGCCCCGGCATCATCTGTACCCACTCGCTGCATACGCGCCTATCGGGGCCGCAGGGTCTGAGCCGCACCTGCCACGACGCATCTTAGCAGATGGCCCAAGGCTTGCCAAATAGTCTACACGAAACACCCTTTCCCGTGACAAGCCCCCTACCAGCGCCGAATCAACGCCACGATGGTACACGCCGCTCTGTCTATCTATTGGAAAAGCGCGGGCAGATAGACCGTGGACACGTTGTTCAACGGGCCGGCCAAAAAGCGGATCTGCGCACGATTGTTGTCGGCCAACGGATCGCTTTCGCCGGCCCCCATTGCGACCTCTGCCGTCAGCGTGACCCCGCCGGGCGGCAGCGAGCCGGGCTGCCAAGAGAATTTGACGACGGCCATCTGGTTGCAGCGTGCGGCGATGCGCTTGATCATACGTTCGCCCACCAACACCCGGCCCTGGCTGCCCCGTTCCCACCAGACCTGCACCTTGGCATTGCCGGCCGCCAGGTTGCCGCGGTTCTGGACCCAGACCTCGACCTCGATTGTGCCCGGCGTCTTGCCGTCTGCCACCTCAGGCGGCGTCACAGTGACTCGGCGCACGGCCAGATCGCGATAGTCGCTGTAGAGAGGGGCCAGATAGTTCGCAAAATCCTGGCCTAGCGCCACCAGCGCACCCGTGTCATGGTCCATCAGATTGCCGTTGGAGCCGCGCCACAGTTCAAAGGGCTGGCTGGTGTCGATCACATGGTCGTTCAGGCTAAACCAGGCCCAGCTCTGTACCAAGCGGTTGCCGTCTTGAGGATAGCCGGTGGCTGGGTCGGCGGCGTTGAGGAAAAAATCGAAGCTCGCCAGCATAAAGTCGCGCACAAACGGATAATCGTAGACTCTTGACCCGTCCTCCGCAGCCCAGTAGTCCGGCGGCATGAGGATGCCATATTCGCTTACCGTCAACGGCACATTGCGATAGCCGTTGACGGCCATCCACTGGCGAAAGGCAAAGATATGGCTCTTGAAGATCTCGATATCGCCGTGCTGCCAGACCTCATACAGCTTCCCTTCCCCGGCAAACGCCTCCAGACCAGGGGGAATGCTGGCCCCGAACGTCTCCAACTCCTCGCGCAGGATGAAGTTGTGAATATTCCAATAGTCCACCGGCGGCCCGTTGCCATACAGGGCTGCATACGCACGCACAAAGGCATCCAGGTAGCGCAGGCGGATCGGCGTGGCCTGGATGATGGCGGCGTTGCCCACCGTGGCCGTGGGGTCCAGTTGTTTGATATAGGTATAGGTGCGGTGATAGATGCGCGCATATTCGTCGGCGGGCATCCCGTCTTGGCTGTAGCGGTCGGTTTCATTGCCGATAAACCAGAGCGCGCCTCGGCTGCCCGTCACGGCGGCCTCGACTGTGCTGCGCCAGTTGGACGTCACCAAGTCGCTGATGCGCAGGACGCGCACATAGGTCACCGGCTGCTGGGTCGCGCCGGTCGTGGCGTAGTCCAGATACCAGCCCGTGCGCGTCTGGAGCATGTCGTAATCGGGCGCGGCTTTGCCATAGTCGCGGATCACGTTGACGCCAAAGCGTTCATAGGGCGCGGCAAAGGGCGGCATCGGCGCACAGGTCGTCCCCGTCACCTTGGCCTGCGCGGGCACGACCAGCGCGCTCAGCGCCGCCAGGGCAACCAGCCCCGCAGACAGCAGGCGCAGCCCCGACCGCCCCACGCCGCCAAACTTGCTATCACGATATTCAGACAAACGCCGTCTGCTCCTCTCGCCGTGCGCCTGGTGGGCTGTGAAGATTCCCGCGGCTGCACTATAATGGCATCATCATCCGCCGGCGCTGCCGGCCCGTAGCGGCGACCGTGTTCTACCGTCCACATACGGCCCATGGCGTGCCATGCCCATTGGCATGCGCCAGACTGAGAAAGCAACCATGCCCCTTGTATCTTCCACCCGGCTGCGTGCGCCGGAGACGGTCATTCACAAACCCTTTGACGATGGCGAATCGGTTTTGCTCCATTTGGAGACTGAAACCTATTTCGGTCTCAACCAAGTCGGCACACGCATGTGGACGGTCTTGACCCAAGCCGGCTCGATCGGCCAGGCGGCTGAACTGCTGCTGGCGGAATATGAAGTCGAACCAGAGGTGCTGCACCGCGACCTCGACGCATTGGTCGATCAACTGGTGCAGCACCGGCTGCTGATGGTGCAGGAGACCGGGCAGGAAACCGGTGGGCGCTGACCTCGGCCACGCACCGCAGCGGCGCCGGCAGGGCTACCGGCGGCTGTCGCCCGCCGACCGCGGCATTGCGTGGCGCAGCGCGCTGCTGCTGGCGGCGGCCGCGCTGCTGCTCAGGCTCCTGCCCATGCAGCGTGTCGTCAACTTGCTGGCCCGTCTCCCCTCTCGCTCCACTCTTTCTGCACTGGATGCGCGCCGGCGAGCCGAGCACATGGCCGATCTCTTTGTCGCCGCCGCCAACCTGCACCCCCTGCCAACCACCTGTCTGCCGCGCGCCGTGGCGCTGTGGTGGCTGCTGCGCCGCGCCGGGATCGACGCGACCATTGTTTTGGGCGTGCAGCCGCACGGCGGCGCGATGACGGCCCATGCCTGGGTGGAAACCGACGGCCATGTGCTGGGCGACCCACAGCAGATTCATCAAGCTTACTCTACCATACTCGCCCGCTTCCCAAAGCGTCAGTAAGCTGACAAAACAGCATAGGCAGTAGGGAGACATTTCACCGCAAAGTCGCAGAGCGCGCAAAGAAAAAATGATAGAAAGTAGAAAATAGGGGGCGGAGTCCGCGCCCTATTTTCTACTTCCTCTTTTCTATTTGCTCTCTGCCCCGGCCTTTGCGCCCTTTGCGACTTTGAATCTTCTGCTCTGCTCCCACTGCCCTCTCTTACAACACCCGCTGCAGCGTCAGGAAATCGCCGCGCGCCTCGTTGGCCTGGGCCAGCGCCTCCTGCGCGCCCAGCACCACGATGCGGCCCTGCGCTGCCACCGCATCCAGCACATCGGCAAAGGCGCGGAAATCCGCCGCGGTCGTGCCCAGCACCTCATCGCGCGTCTGCTGGCGGCTTTCATCGCTCTCTCCCAACAGATGGCGCACCAGCGACGTATAGCCCTTGGCATCGGGCAGTTCATAGGCATCCAGCACGCCGATCGCGCCGATGATGCTCTTGGTCAACTCGTCGTCGCTCAGCGCCGGCTTACGCAGAAACTCCGCCGTGCCGTCATAGACATCGAGCGTCGCCAGCACGTTCGGGTCGCGATAGGAAAGATAGGTCCACACCCCGGACTGTTTGCTGAACCGGCAGAACGCGCCATACGCGCCCCCCTGCACGCGGATCCGATCCCACAGCCAGGCGGTGCGCAGGAAATTGGAGATCACCTGGATCGAACCGTGGTAGCGGTAGCCCAGGTCATAGAGGTTGGCCCCCTTGCCGACATAGTTGACCTGCGCCGGCAGCACCAGCCCTTCGTCGATGGATGCCAGCCGCGGCGCCCGTCGACGCCGCACGGCGGGCTGCGCCGGCAGCGCCGCCGCCAGATCACGCAGCGCCGGCTCAAACTGCGCCCAGTTGGCCGCGTCCAGCGTCACATTGACCACCATGCCCTGCCGTGTCACCAAATGGCGGCGCGCTTCCTCCAGCTTAGCCAGCACCCCCGGCCAGTCTTGGTCGATCTCGCCCACCAGGCGGCGCAGGAAAAAGAGATAGTCCAGCCCGCCCATCTGCTCCCCCGCCCAACTCGACGTCGTGAACCCGGCGCGCAGCCGCCCGTCGACCACCGAACTGCCCGCCGGCACCAGGCTGGATTCGCGGCGAGCCTTGTTTTTGAGCACAATCTGGCGAAAACGCTCGCGGTTGTCCAGCCGTACGGTGAGCAAAATATCGCGCATGATATCGAGCATCGCCTGCGCCTGGGTCATGGTCGCCTTGCCATGCACCATCATCCAGGCCACGCCCTGGGCTTCGTCCCACTTGGAGGAGAGAAAATTCGATACGTCGATGCCGCCGGTCGTGCGCCCGATGCGCTGCGCCAACTTGACAAAATCCTCGCTCTCCGTGCCCATCTCCACCAGCGATTGGCCGAAGAGCTTGGCATAGGGCAGCAGATCAGACGGCAGCGCCTGCAAGTTAAAGCCCAGGTCGAGATAGACAATGCCGTTGGTAAACAGGTCATGATAGACCAGTTCGCCGCCGTGGATGTCGCCGACCTCGATCGGGATCGTCTTGCTCTGCCGGTCCAAGTCGCTCAGCTTGAGCATGGGCAGCTTGGCCAGCGCTTCGGGTGAATCGGGCGTCCCCTGGCGGCGGCGCAGCGCCAGCGTGTTGTCGATCAGCGCCTGGGCCGCGGCCGGGTCAAGCTGCGCCTGCACACGCGCCAGCCGCGCCGCCTCCTCAGCCTCGATCACTTGGCTCAGTTCGGCGTCGGGCGCCAGCACCACCGTCGTGCGGTGCGGGTTTTCCAACAGATAGCTGCGGATCATCCCCTGGAAGTAGTTAGGGTCGTCGTGCAGGGCTTGGCGCACCGCGGCCAGCGGGGCCTCGAAGCGCAGCGGCGCGATCGGGTCCCCCTGATAGAGCCACATCGGCAGGGCGCGCATCATCCACGCCAGACCGCGCGGGGTCGAACCGGTATTGTTCTCGCGCAGGCTAAACTCGAAGGTATTGGTCGCCGCCTCGATCATCTCGCGGTCGATGCCCTCGGCGGCCAGCTTCTCCAGCGTCTCCAGGATCAATGTCTCCACAGCCAGATCATTGCCCGGCTCCACCCCCTTCATGCCCACATGAAAGGTCATCTGGCGCAGCCCGGCGCTCAACCCGCCGCCCGTCACGTCCTCGCCCAGCCCAGAATCGATCAGCGCCTTGCGCAGCGGCGATGCCTGCGTGCCGATCAGCGCATAGGAAAGCAGGCTCAGCGCCATCACCAGCGTCGGGTCGTCCCCTTCCGGCAGCAGCCAGTTAAGCTGCACAAAGGATTTGGGCGCGTTGTCACCTGCGCTGTCCACGCTGTAGGGGCGGGTCACCCGCCGCGGCGCGGCAAAACTCGGCTGCCGCGCCACCAAGCCGTCGACCGGCTGGGCGCGATAGCTTGACAAATAGCCGTCCAAGATGCGCAGCCGCTCCGCCGGGTCGTCGTCGCCATAGAAATAGATCAGCGCGTTTGACGGGTGATAAAAGGTGCGGTGGAAGCGGGTAAACTGTGGATAGGTCAGTTCCGGGATCACGGTGGGGTCGCCGCCCGAGTCAAAGCCATAAGCGTTGTCGGGAAAGAGCGACTGCTGGCCGGTGCGGTAGAGCAGACTATCGGGCGACGAATACGCGCCCTTCATCTCGTTAAAGACAACGCCTTTATAGCGCAGCGGCTTGTCGGCGCGCTCCGACTCATAATGCCAGCCCTCTTGGTCCAAATGATAGTGTGTGAGCAGCGGGTGAAAGACTGCGTCGAGATACACGTCGACCAAGTTGTAAAAATTCTGCAGGTTGGTGCTCGCCACCGGGTAGACTGTGCGGTCGGGGTAGGTCATGGCGTTGAGAAAGGTCTTGAGCGAGCCTTTGATCAACTCGACAAACGGCTCTTTGAGCGGATACTTCTGCGAGCCGCCCAGGACCGAATGCTCCAGGATATGCGCCACGCCCGTGGAATCGGCGGACGGTGTGCGAAAGGTGATGCCAAAGACCTTGTTCTCGTCGTCGTTTTCCAGCGATAGCAGTTGCGCGCCCGTGGCCGTGTGCCGATAGAGCCGGGCGCGCGTGTCGATCTCCGCAACCTGCTCATCGCGCAGCAACTCAAACCCATAGGTAGTCATCGGTCGTTTTTGCCTCTCTGCCTACAAGACATCAAGAACAGCGGAGCGCGGGTCGCGCCGCCGCTCGCCTTCTGAACCCCGCTCCCTTTTGGCACAGCCGCCAGAGGCGGCGCTGCCCACTGCCTACTCCCCAGATCACAGCGGGGCGCGCTGATCGGCACAGCCACAGTCACCGGGGGCCATCGCTTCGGCGACCACCGTGGGCAGCGCGGCCAAGACCGCGCCCAGGGCGGCGCGCACCTCGCCGTGCGCCGCGGGCAGCGGACGGTCAGCCCCCACATCGCCTACGGTCACCAACCCGGCGTAACACAGCCCCGCCTCTTGCGCCAATGCCGCCTCTGGGATCAAATTCTGCCCGATCACGTCGATGCCCCACTGCCGATAGAGGCGCGCCTCGGCAGGCGTCTCACGGCGCGGGCCGTCTACCCCCAGATAGACCGCATCCACCGCAAACGGAATGACGCGGCGCAGCGCCGCCGAAAGCCGCGGGCAGAGCGGCGGGCGGTGGCTGCCCTCTTCCCAAGGCACAGAAGCAGGCAGCATGCGGCCAAAGCTGCCCGGCAGCCCGCCGCCAAAAGTGGTCGGCTGGCGCGTAAAATCCACATAGTCGGCCACCACCGCCACATGGCCGCGCTGCAAGACCGGGTTGGCAGCGATGCCCTGATCCCAGTTCAACACCTGCCGCACCCCCAGGCTCAGCGCGGCGTAGATCGTAGCGCGCGGGTCGGTGCGCGTCGATGTGCCGGTGTAGGGCTGCAGCCAGACGCCCGGCCCTTGCTCCGGGCGGCGCAGCGCCAGCGGCCCCACCGCGCCATAGGGCGTGGGCACGGTGCGCTCTTCCACCAGACGGCCCAGGCTGTCCAGCGCAGCGGGCGGCAGCAACACAGCCAACAGAATCAACAGATCGGCATCCACAAGCGACTCCGCAAGACGGCTTCCCACATAGGCGAAAAAGCGGGCCGGAGCATGTCCGGCCCGATACTTTCCACTTGGTGGCTCAATCGGCTATACTAAACTTCTCTGATGCGCCTTGCGCCCGCGCTTGCAGCGCTGCACAGACCCAAGGCCCCACGGCCCGCGCTGCGGGCAGCCCCCGGTCTGCCCACTCCTTTTGCCCTTCCACGTCGAGGACCGATGACCGCACAGACACCGCCCACGATAGCATTGATCGCCCACGATGGCAAAAAGGATGACATGATCCGCTTTGTGCGCGGCCACCGCAGCGGCCTGGCGCGCTTTCATCTGATCGCCACCGGCGCCACCGGCGAACGCATCGCCCAGGCCACAGGCCTGCCGATCGAGCGGATGCTCAGCGGCCCGCTCGGCGGCGATGCCCAGATCGCGGCACGCGTGGCCGAAGGCCGTGTAGACTGCATCATCTTTCTGGTCGACCCGCTCTATGCCCACCCGCACGAACCGGATATCCAAGGGCTGGTGCGCGTCTGCAATGTCCACAACGTCCCGATCGCCACCAACGAAGCCACGGCGCAACTGGTCTTGGCGGGGCTAGAGGCGAAACTGCCCGCCGGCCAACCATAGCGGCAGTTTCCTAACCGCCGATCCGCATCAGCGCCAGCGCCAGATGGCTAGCCCCGACAGGCCGCGCAGCAGCGCTCCCACCAGCAGCGCCGGAACCAGCCCGATCCACCCGGCCAGGGCGGACCCCAACAGCGACCCGCTGAGGATGGCGGCGTTGAGCGCCAGATTATACCAGGCCAGCGCCGCGGGCCGGTCGGCTTCGGGCGCTTGCTCTAGCATATAGTTGCCCAGCGTGCCGGCGACCATCGCCCACGCGCCGCCGCCCAACAGCGACGTGATGATATAGACGGTCAGGTTAGGCGTAAACGCGGTCAGGAGCGGGTAGGAACTCAACAACAGCGCGCCCAGCGCGGTCAGCTTGCGGTTGCCCCAAGTATGAGCCAGCCGCGCCACATAGAGCGACCCCACCAGCACCATACCATGAAAGGCCGCCGTGCCTAGCCCGATCTCCCAATCGCTAAAATGCAGATGGTCGACCCAAAAGAGCGGAAAGACCGGCAGCGGCAGATACTGAGCGAAGTAAAAGACAAAGAGCGCCGCCACAATCCGGCCATAGCTGCCGCGCAGCACCCCCAACCGAAGCAGACGCGCGCCGCGCGTAAAGGCGCGCAGCCCGACGTTGGTGCGCAGCGTCAGCCCCATCATGCGCACATCGCCCGGCCGCGCCAGGTCGCCGATGCTGCTGCGGATCTTCTCCGGCTCTTGGATCGCGGCCGTGGTCACATGGCGCAGACACCAGAGTTGATAGGTGCTCATCACCGCGCCCACAAACCCCATAGCAAAGATGATCTGATAGCCCAGCGTCAGCGGCGTGTGGGTAAGGATCATCCCGCTGACCAGCGAAGTCACCACATAGACCAACGCCAGCAGCGCGTTGCGCGTGCCCGCCACCTGGGCGCGCCATTCCAGCGGCACCGCCGCGGCATAGAGCGCATTGAAGCCAACCGCCAACACCGTGCCCGGCACGGTCATGAGCAGCACCAGCGCCACATAGCTCCAGACCTGCGCTTGGCTGCCCATCAGCACCGGCAGAAAGACCCACCACAAGAAGTGGATGCGCGACCCAACCGCCGACCAAAAGACGGCACGTCCAATTGGGCGGGCGGCCAGCCAATGGCCTACCGGCAGCGTAAAGGCCAGCCCCACCAGCGCCGGCCCCGCGCTCAACAGCCCCAACTGCAGCGGCGTTGCGCCCAGCCGCGCCACATAGACCCCCAAAAAGGCCTGGCTGCTGCCCGCCACAATGCCAAACCAGGCAATGTCCCAATAGAGCCGCACGAAGATCGCCCGCAGGTCGGCGGGCATCGTGCGGTCGTCATGCAGCGTGCGCAGCACCGACGCCCACATCGTGCTCAGAATCACCGCTCCCACCCTCATCGTTTATCATCACGGCTATGATCACGCCGATTATGGCGTATAATCCTATCTAGCCGCTCATCCCAGCCGATTCCGCGGCCCAGACCGTAACCCAGCCGGAGCCACCCTATGCCGATCACACTGCCCACTGCACCCTTCTCAGCGCCAACCAGCCCGCCCACCGGCGAGCCGCTGCGCCTGGCGCTGATCGGCGCGGGCACCTTTGCTCGCGACGCCTATCTGCCCTCGCTGGCGCCCCATCGCGACCAGATCCAGGTCGCCGCCATCTACAGCCGCACGCGAACCAAGGCCACGGCCCTGGCCGAGCAGATCGCCTATCCCGTTGACTGCACCGACGACCTCGACGCGCTGCTGGCTCGGCCCGACATCGAAGCCGTGGCCGTGCTGCTGCCCATCGCCGCCATGCCGCAGACCGTCGCCGCGGCGCTGGCCGCGGGCAAGCATGTCCTCAGTGAAAAACCGATCGCGCCCGACCTCGCCACGGGGCGCAGCCTCCTGGCGCACTATACCCGCACACAGAAAACCCACCATCCCGCTCTGGTATGGATGGTGGGCGAAAACTGGCGCTATGAAGAGGCCTATCTGCGCGCCGCCGATCTCGTACACCGCGGCGTCATCGGCGACCCGCTGACCTGCACCTGGGCAATCTACACGCCCATGACCGAACAGAACAAATACTATCACAGCGCGTGGCGGCGTGACAGTTCATTCCCCGGCGGATTTCCATTAGATACCGGCGTCCATCATGTCGCCGTGCTGCGGCTGATCTTGGGCGAAGTGGCGCAGGTCAGCGCCGTCGCACGCCAGGCGCGGCCCGACCTGCCGCCGCTGGACACGCTCGCTGCCACGTTTCGCTTTGACAACGGTACGCTGGGCGCATACCTGGCAACCTATGCCACGGGAGCGCCTTGGCCGCCCCAGTTGCACATCGTAGGCACGCGCGGCAGCCTGCGCGTGCAGCGCAAAGCGATTGAGCTGACGATTGACGGCAGCACCGAGCAGATCGCGTGCAGCGGCTTCGACGGAGTGGAAAAAGAGCTTTTGGCCTTCGCCCGCGCCATTCGCCACGGCGAAGCGCACTACAACCCACCGGAGCAGGCGCTCCAGGATTTGGCCGTGATGGAAGCCATCCTCGCCGCGGCAGAGCAGGGCACGCCGATCACACCGCAGCGTGTGATCTAGCCGGCCTACACTACAGCCGGTTTCTGCCGGGCCTTTGCGATGCGCGCACGCTGCACCGCCGGAGCGGTCACGCTCAGGGCAAAGAGCCGGGGAAAAAGGCGCTCCAAGGCCGGCGTCGTCTCGACGCACAGCGCGCGGTCGCGCTGTGCGTCCACATAGCGTATGCGCCCCAGCCAGACCTGGAAAAGCGTAGACAGGTCCGCCGTGACCAGCACGTCGATCTCGAAACCGGGATGCTTGATGCAGACTGACACATCCTGGCGCGCAATCACCAGCCAATAGCGGCCTTCGACCGGGCCGGCAAAGTCGAACTGCACCACCAGGCGCTCACAGCCGGGGGGCAGCCGGTCCGTATGCACACGCCCGCGCATCCACCACAAGAGCAGCAGAGGGTCTAGCTCGTCGGGCCGCGGCGCGTCGAGCGTCCAGCGCGCCCCCCAGACCAATAGCGCGTCGACCACGCATTTCAAGCCGCGCCCCGCTTCAGTCAGGTGATACGCGCTGCGCCTGCCCATGACACGCTTTTCGACGATGCCGGTCACCTCCAGGCGGCGCAGCCGGTCGGCCAGCAGGGCGCGTGGAATCCCCGGCAGACCGCGCTCTAGCTCGTTGAAATGGCATACGCCGGTCAAGAGGTCGCGCACCACCAGCAGGGTCCAGCGGTCGCCCAACACCTCGGCGGCTCGCGCCACCGGACAATACTGCCCATAGGTATACATGCCGACGAGTGTAGCACACTTTGTAGCGGCTGCGTGGTCCAAAAATTGAACTAGTCTTGTCCTAACAGATCAGGTAGGCTGTCGAATCGTAAACGGGCGATGGCCCGCAAGTGGATGACGCTCGCTGGGCCATATGTGCGTGTCAGGCTGCGAGCCTGGCCGACAGAATCGTCTACATAGATTGAAAGGAGCCAAGGCGATGCAAACAATGATAACAGAGAGCGGCCAGACTGAGTTGAAGCCTGAGACGCTCAACCGTTTGAAGATGGGGCTGCGTGGACCGGTGTTTGTCCCCGGCGATGCCGCCTACGAACAGTCCCGCACGGTCTGGAATGGCATGATCGACCGCAGGCCAGCAGCGGTCGCGCGCTGTCTTGGCGTGGCCGACGTGCTGGCCTGCGTGCGCTTTGGCCGCGAACAGGACCTTTTGCTCTGCATCAAGGGTGGAGGCCACAACATTGCCGGGCTGGCGACGGCGGACGGCGCACTCATGCTCGACATGTCCCTCATGCGCGGCGTCTGGGTGGACGCCCAGAGAGAGATCGCCCATGCGCAGCCGGGTTGTCTGCTCGGCGATGTAGACCGCGAGACACAGTTGCACGGGCTGGCCGCTGTCCTCGGCATTGTCTCGCAGACCGGCATTGCCGGCCTCACCCTCGGCGGCGGCTACGGCTATCTGACCAGGCGTTGGGGCTGGACCGCGGATAACGTGGTGGGGATGGACGTTGTCACCGCCGACGGACGCCTGGTGCGCGCCAGCGACGACGAAAACGCCGACCTCTTCTGGGGGCTGCGCGGTGGCGGGGGGAATTTCGGTGTCGTGACCGGCATCGACTATCAGCTGTACCCGGTCGGGCCAGAGATCGTCGGCGGCATCGTGGCTTGGCCTTTCGCCGACGCGCCCAAAGTTCTCGAACTCTACCGGACGCTTGCCGCGGCAGCCCCGCCCGAACTCACGCTCGTCGCGCTCCTGCGCCCCGCACCCCCGGCACCCTGGCTGCCAAAGGAGCAGCACGGCCAGCTGATTGTGGTGATACTGGCCTGCTACAGCGGGAGACCTGAGGAGGGCGAGCAGGCAGTCGCCCCGATTAAATCGTTCGGCAGCCCCATCGGCGACACCCTGGTGCGCCGGCCCTACACACAGCTACAGTCGCTGCTCGACGCGACACAGCCGAGCGGTCGCCGCTACTACTGGAAAAGTGAGCACCTCCCGCGCATCGAACCGGCGCTGTGTGAGAAACTCATTGACCACGCAGCCCAAATCCCCTCGCCTCACTCCGCCGTGTTCCTGTTTCAGATCGAAGGCGCGCTCAACCAACTCGACGAAGGAACCTCTCCTGTCGGCAACCGCAGCGCGCGTTATGTACTGAACCTGACCAGCTCGTGGGAAAAGGCTGAGGACGACGGCGCAAACATCGCCTGGGCGCGCAACGCTTGGCAGGACACCAAGCAGTTTTCGACCGGCGGCACCTATATCAACTTCCTGACCCAAGATGAAGGCCCCGAACGCGTTCAAGCCGCGCTCGGCGGTGCGCTGCGCCGGCTTGCCCAGGTCAAAGCGACATGGGACCCGGAAAACAGGTTCCGCATCAACCACAACATCGCGCCGGGCTGAGTGCAGGCCGCTATCAGCGCTGTGTCTAGCGCCGAATGCGGTAGACCAGTTCACCCGCAAAGTCATAGCGCGTCACCGCCCACGGCTGCCCCTCGGCCAGCGCCGCAAAGTGCGCGGCATAGTTCGTTACCATGCCCTTGGCGCGCCCGCCCAGGCTCTGCGCCGGATAGGAGACAAAGACCACCGGCGCGGCGATCTGCGCCAGCAGCCGCGGCGCGATGCCCCTGTCCGCCTGTTCCAGACAGGGCAGCGTCTTGAGCAGCAGCGCCACATCAGCTGCTTGCGTAGGCGCGCCGCTCAGCAGATCGCAGACCGTCGCTGCGCCCGGCATTTCCAGCAGCGCAAAACAAGCGTTGAGAAAGTCCACCTGGTCCTGGAAGATGTCGCACGCATAATAGGTCGCATCGGGCGGCAGCGGCATCCAGGGCCGCGCCAGCGGGTTCAGCCCGCAGGCCAGGTCGAGGATCGACCGGATCGGGGGCAGATCGGCAAAGAGGGTCGTATAGAAGCGGTCGAGGATGGGCAGCCGTTCGCGCGTGGAGGCGTGCTGCGTCAAGATCGTGCGGCAGACCTCGGCGCGCGCCGCAGGGGTCGCGGCGTGCGCCAGCTCCGCCAGATGGCATGCATAGCCGGGCCGTTCGGGAAAGTAGGCCCCGGCCACCTGGTGCAGCTTGTTCTTGGTGGCCTTGACCGCCTCTTTCCAACTGCGCCCCTTGGCCAGTTCGGCAGCGCCGACCGAGGCGATCAGCGCCGGGGCTACATGGCGATACTTGGCGCTGCCCTGCACCGCCGCCAGCAGCCGGTCGAGATCCGCCTGGCCGCTCATGCCCCGGCCGGCGCCGCCGTCAGCCGCGCCATAAAGCGCACATTGTGGATCGTCGCCAGCCGCATAAAAGCCGCCTCGCTGTTTTTATACAGATGATACAGATAACCCCGGCTGTAGTGGCGGCAGGTGAGGCAGTCGCAGTGCGGGTCCACCGGCTGCGCGTCCTTGATGTGCTTGGCATCGTTGAGGTAGATAAACCGGAACCAGCCGCCCCCCGTCGCCGACGGCTGCGGCACGGCATCGGCAAAGAGATAGAGCCGGGCGTGGCGCGCATCGCGTGTGGGCAGCGCCGAATCAAACAGGCCATAGCCCAGCGCCGTACAGGTCGCAATGCTGACCGGATGGCCCACCCCCAGGGCGTGCATGGGGAACTGCGCCGGGATCAACTCACGCGTATAGCCGAGTAGTTCCACCAGCAGATTGCCGCCCGCATCCAGCGGCCAGCCGCCATAGCCATAGCCGTCGAAGCCGATCTCCAGCAGCGCCTCGGCGCACCGGCGGCGCAGATCGCGCTCACCGCCGCCCTGCACCACGCCAAAGAGCAGCGGGCGCGGCCCCTCCGCCTTGCGCTGCGCCAGCAGCCGGTCGAACTCGGCGCGGCAGCGTTTGGCCCAGGCGATGGTGCGCTGCACCGAGAGCGCCTGCTGCTCCGGCGCGTCGTCTACATGCGTGCAGTCGTCCAGACACATCACCACATCCGTGCCATAGCTCAACTGCAACTGGACGCACTTCTCCGGCGTCAGTTGCAGCTTGCGGTTCGAGCCTTCGGGCCGGAAGAGGATGCCGTTGTCGGTGAGGCTGCCGGCCTTGGGGTTCTGGCGGATCAGCGAATAGGCCTGAAAGCCGCCCGAATCGGTGATGATGGGCCGCGGCCAGGCGCTCATGCGGTGCAGCCCGCCCAGCGCCTGCACCGTCGAGGAACCAGGGCGCTGCATCAGGTGAAAGGTGTTCATCACCAATGCCTGCACGCCGCACTGCAGCAGGTCCACGCTGTCTACGGCGCGCACCACGCCCAACGTGGCATCGGGCAAAAAGGCGGGCAGCGCCACACTCCCGTGCGGCAGGTCGAGCGGCGCAAAGCGCGGCCGGGCAGCCTGGGGCCGGGCACGCTCCTGCGCAGGCGTGGGGTCAGTACGCATTCTTGATCACCCGGCGCAGCTCACGGTCGCTCTCGCGCTGGGCGATGGAGTCGCGCTTGTCGTGAAGCTGCTTGCCGCGCGCCAGCCCGATTTCGAGCTTGGCCCGGCCCCGGTCGTTGATATAGAGGCGCAGCGGCACAATCGTCCAACCGCGCTGCGTGGCAGCCACATGCAACTGGCGGATCTCGCGCTTGTGCAGCAGCAGTTTGCGCGGGCGCGTCTCTTCGTGGTTATAGCGGTTGCCCTGCTCATAGGGCGAGATATGCACATTCATGAGTATCGCTTCGCCGTCGCGCACCAAGACAAAGCCGTCTTGGATGTTGACGCGGCCCATGCGAATCGACTTGATCTCAGTGCCGGTCAGGGCGATGCCCGCCTCAAAGGTTTCTTCGATAAAATATTCGTGCCGCGCCTTGCGGTTGGTCGCCACCGTGCGCGGGCCGACCGGCATCACGGTCTTGTCCTTTTGCTTTGCCATATGTATTCGAATGCTGTCTTCTGTTCTATGCTGTCTAGGGTTCCGGCTGGGCCGTCTGCGCCGTTGTAAAATGCGCCAGGGCTGCGGCCAACTGCGGGTCATCGCCCCGGTCGAGTTGCGCTTGGGTCGTCTCCACCACCTGGTCGGGGACCAGCCCCACCCCGTCGATCGTGCGCTCCAGTGGCGTATACCAGCGCGCGATCGTCACGCGCAGGATCGAGCCGTTGCTCAGGTTGTGCGGCAGCTGCACGCTGCCCTTACCATAGGTCTGTGTGCCCAGCAGCGTGGCGCGGCTCGCGTCTTGCAGCGCGCCCGCCACGATCTCGCTGGCGCTGGCCGTGCCTTCGTCCACCAAGACCACCATCGGCAGATCGGTCGTCAGCGCGCTGCCCACCGTGCGATAGGTCTCGCTGCGCTCCCCGTTCAAATGTTCGTGCAGCACCACCTGATCTTCCATAAAGACGCTCGCCACCTTCACAGCCTCGCGCAGCAGCCCACCGCTGTTGCCGCGCAGGTCAAAGACCAACCCCTGCGGGTCGCGCTGCAGCGCGGCGCGCACTGCCTCGCGCACCAACTGACCGGCGTTCTCGTTAAAGGCGTTGAGCCGGATATAGGCGATCTCGCCGTTTGGCCCCAGCGTGCTGGTGTTGATCGTGGGGATCTCGACGCGGGCGCGCGCCACGGTCACGCCAAACGGCGCCCCCTCGCGCCCGCGCTGCACGCTCAGCATCACCTCGCTGCCCTTTGGCCCGCGGATACGGCTGACCGCGGCGCTGAGGCTGGTTCCGACAATGCTCTCGCCGTCCACCGCCAGGATCAGGTCGCCGCGGCGCAGCCCCGCCGCCCACGCCGGTTGGTTCTCAAACGGCTCGACGATGACCAACGTATCGGCCTCCTCATCCCAGGCCACGCGTGCGCCGATCCCTTCGAAGACGCCCGACATATTGGAGCGAAAACTATCTGCTTCTTGCGGCGTCAGGAAATTGGTGTTGGGGTCGTCCAGCGTATCCAACACCCCGCGGATGGCGCTGTAGGTCGCGGTTTCGGCATCGGGCGGCGTGCCATAGAAATCGCGATAGAGCAGGTCCATGGCCTCCCAATAAAGGCCAAAGGCCGGATAGAGCGCGGCCTTGGCCCCCTGGAGATCGGCGTCATCGCCCTGCGCCCGGGCTGCGGGCAACCAGCCCGACGCCTGGGTCGCGGTGCGGCCCCAGCCATAGCCCAGGGCCAACCCCAGGCCAAACGTCGCCAGCATCAACAGCAGCGCCACCCCGGCCAAGAGCCAGGGTTGGCGGTAGAGGCCGTCGCTCGACCTATCGATGGAACTAGGCGTATATTCTGGCTGCGTCATCGGCTTATGTTACCAAATCACTGTATCGGCGCGCCGGGCAATCGCATGCGCTGCGCCATCTCACTCAGGAGTTTTATGGCTCAGGAGTTTTATGGCAAGGGTTCGCTGCCTGTCTGGGCAACCGCCGCCGCTTCCACCACCGCGATCGCCTGGGGCAGCGGGTCGGTCCCCGGCTCCACCGGCACATCGGGCTGCAAGCCATAGGCTGTGATCGGGTGACGGTTGGGCGTCAGCCATTGGGCATTGGTCACATGCAGGCTGCTCTGGTCCGACAGCTCGTGGATCAACTGCACGCTGCCCTTGCCAAAGGTCTTCTCGCCCACCAGCTTGCCGCGGCCGTGGTCTTGGATTGCGCCCGCCACGATCTCACTGGCGCTCGCCGACCCGGCATCGACAATCACGGCCAGCGGCACATTGCCCACAGCCGTACCCGCCGTGGCTTGCTGGGTCTGCTCAGAGCCGTCGGCGCGCTGCTCAATATAGATCACACCGCCGTCCAGCCACAGGTCGGCGATCTGTACCGCCGAATGGACCAGCCCGCCCGGGTTGCCGCGCAGATCCAAAATATAGCGTGACGCGCCCTGCCCGGCCAGTTCCCCGATCGCCCGGCGCATCTCCTCCGGGCTGCGCTCGGTGAACAGCGCCAGCCGGATATAGCCAACCGACTCATGCCCGGCATCGGCCAGCATCCGCCACTCGACACTGGGCGTATAGATTTCGGCGCGCGTCACCGGCAGCGTCAACTGCTGCGCCGCGCCGCTCTCATCCTGGCGGCGCACCACCAGCGTCACAGGGCTGCCCACCGGCCCGCGCACCAGCGCCACCACCTCGTCGACCGTCATCTGCGCCGTGATCTCGCGGTCGTCCACCATCAACAGCAGGTCGCCCTCCTGAACCCCGGCCTGCGCCGCAGGCTGCCCTGCCTGGGGGTGGAGAAGATAGCCGCCCGCGCCCGCCTCGATGGTCGCGCCGATGCCGCCGAACTTGCCTGCCAGCGAGTCGCGTTCCAATTCGCGCGGCTGCGGTTCGACAAAATAGGTATAGGGGTCGTTGAACGACTCGACCATGCCCCGGATCGCGCCATAGTTGCGCCGGGCGGGGGTCGGCTTGTCGCCGTAGAAGTCCCGGTCCAACAGCCGCCAGATCTCCCAATAGACGCCCATTTCGGCCTCGCCGCCCGGCGCGGCGGGCGCGACCGCGGCTTCCGGGGCCGAATGCAGCAGCGGATAGCTGATATAGCCGACCCCGAAGGCCAGGCCAACCATGGAGATCAGAACCAGATAGATGGGCAAATGACGCATTGACATAGGTAAACCGGAATTCTACCACAGGCACTGCCCAGGCTCAAGCAAACGCCAATCTGTGAGACACCCGCAGAGCGGGCGTTCCACCCAAGGAACCAAAGACCCCTCGCGGGCGTTGGCATGTCGAAGATCGTAGCACATTGCATTTCGCCCCTGGCATGGGGTAGACTTGTAGACCAACGAACGATTTGCGAGAGGATTGAGGGAACCAGGGTGGCCCTGCAAGAACGACAAAGCCTAAACCAGCGTATTTTGGGCAGACTGCGCGGCATCACGGCTCAGCCCACAGTGGACGACGCCGGCACGGATAAACCTGCCGTAGAACGCTCGCCTGTGGAGCAACCCGGCGTGGGAGAGGCCGATCTCCCCTACGTCGCAAAGGAGGGCGAGCGGGTAGACGCGGCGGCCCAGCGCGCCGAAGCCGAGCGGGTCGAACGCGCCCGCAGCGACCCAACCGCGTTTGGCGCGCTCTATGAAACCTATGTGGAGCGGGTCTATGCCTATATCTATCACCGGGTCGGCAATATACAGGATGCTGAAGACCTGACGGCGCGCACCTTCTATCGCGCCCTTGATAGCCTGGATTCCTACGAAGACCGCGGCGCGCCCTTCTCAGCCTGGCTCTTTCGCATCGCGCATAATCTGGTCGCCAACCATCACCGCGACCACAGCCGTCGCCACTTCCTCTCGCTCGACCGTCTCTGGTTCCACAGCCAAGAGGGCGATTCACCCTTGCAACAACTGGAGCAAGAAGAGACCCGCGCCGCGCTCTGGTCGGCCATCAACCGGCTGCCGGAGGAGCGGCGCAACCTGTTGATCTTCAAGTTTGGCAGCCAGCTTTCCAACCTGGAGATCGGCGAGATGATGAACAAGAGCGAAAGCGCCATCAAGTCGCTCTATTTCCGCACGCTGGCCGCATTGCGTCAAGACTTGGAGGCGCGCGGCTGGGGGAGCGGACAGACGGAGACGCCCGCCGATCGGCCTGTCCCCATGGAGGTGACAAAATGACCCCGTTGACCGGCTGGCTTGAACAGATTGGGGAACGCCGCACCGCACCGCCGCGCGGCATTGACCTCGGCAACGGCCGCACGCTGAAGGCAGAAGATGTGTTGGAAGGTCACTTCCGCCGGATGGCAACCCGGCAGCGCACACATCATGTATCGGTGCAGGTCGGAGACAATCTGCTGGCGGCCATCGCCGTGTTGGCTCCCGACTTGGCCCCGCTCACGCTGGTGGCCGAGGAAGTGGCCGGTGCGCTGCCGCGCGTCCAACCCGCCGACGATTTCCGCCTGCATCTGCACGAGGCGCTCGAACGCACCCACCGCCAACATGCTGCCCAGCGCACCTTGGGCATGCGCCCGCCCACGTCGCCCACCGCGCCGCGCCGCCCCAACGGGCAGATCGCCGCGCTGGCGGCGCTGCTCGTGCTGCTGGCCCTCTCTTGGCGCTGGTGGAGCCAGCGCGCCGTCCCGTCTGCAGCGGCGTGATCGGCATTCGTAACGCAAAAAAAGACCGGCCCTGTGCAGGGCCGGTCTTTTGATTTCACGGCTTATGTCAACGTTCGGTCGTGGATCATCTGGATATACTGTTCGGTCGAACTGACCAGCGGCGGCATCTCGTCCTCATCGCGCACGCCTTGGCCCCGCGCGGCGATGCGTGCCGGGCCGACCCCCGGCACGTCGATCAACGCCTGGGCGTCGCTCTGCGCCAGCTTCAACACCCCTTCGGCCAACGCCGCGCCCGCAGCCTCACGCTGTTTGACGGCGGCGCT
>JADLFO010000229.1 GCA_020845455.1 Caldilineaceae bacterium | reverse complement strand
GGGTAGGGCTGCGTGGCGGGTACGGCGCGGATCAGCCATGGGCGTCGATGCCCAGGACACGCGCCGACCATTCCAGCCAGGAGCCGTCATAGTTACGCACACGCGGGTAGCCGAGCCGGCGCAGCAGCAGATAGGTGTGGGAGGCGCGTGCGCCGGAACGACAGTAGGTGACAATCTCTTTGTCGGGGGTGATGCCGTGGGCGGTGAGGTCGCTGTAGAGTTCCGCCAAGGGGCGCAGCGTGTTCCAACTGCCGGCCGGCACGCCGTTCATCCAGTCCCAGTTGATCGCGCCGGGCAGATGGCCTTGGGCATATTCGCCGGGGGTGCGCGTGTCGACCAGCACGACGCCGGGGTCGTCGAGATGTGTCTGGACCCAGGCCAGCGTCGCCAGGCGTGTCTCGTCGGGGCGAGGCACGAAGGTGGTCGTCTGCGGCACATGGGGCGTGGAACCGGCGGGCCGCTCTTCCTCTTGCCAGCGATCCCAGCCGCCGTCCAAGACCGCGCTATTGGTATGCCCGTAGCGGTGCAGGGTCCACAGGGCGCGCGCCGCGGCCATGCCCCAATTGCTGTCGTAGAGGATGACCGCGGCGCCGCCGTCGATGCCCAACTGTCCCATGATGGCGGCGTAGGCCGTGTGCCCGATCAACATGCCGGGCACGCCTGCTTCCTCTTGCGCCAGGGCGTCCATGTCCAGGTGGACGGCGTTGGGCAGGTGGCTCTCGGCGTACTCTTCGGCGCTGCGCATATCGACCAGGCGCAGGTCGACGGCATCGAGGTGTTCAGCCAGCCAGTCGGGCGACACCAGCAGGCCGGGCAGCGTGCAGATGCGCGGGCCGCCCGGCTGCGGGACCCTGGTTTGTGCCGTGTTGGGCTGTGTGGCTCTGTTCGAGATCGTCAACTTGTGCTCCTTTGGGGTAGCCGCGCCTGGCGCGGGCAGTTCAAACAAACTGAAATGAAAAAGTGCCGTCCGGCATCGATCCGGCGGCGCTTGGGATCAAAAAAGCGCTCAGGGCCTCCTGAGCGCTGTATCGTCTCACTCGACCCACCGGACCATCCGCCAAGGCGGGCGAAGGCAGTGGGACTTGATTTCTTCTGGCTGTTGGCTAACGCGGCGGGCGCACTGCCAGAGCCGGAAGCCACTGCCTCCGCTCGGGACAGATGCAACAACAGACGCAACGATTGGCCGACAGGTGATGGCGCATGACGAACCTTGTCAAGACAAACCTAGCTGAGATGGAACTGGACGGTTACCGTCTGATCGGCGCTGTGAGATGATGGATACTAACAAATGGCCGCACCGAGTTGGGTTCTGTGATGGCGCGCATTATACTTGCCGCGATTGTACGGTGTCAAATCGGGAAAGGTAAACGGCGTGAACACGACCAATTCGATCATCCCCCGCATGAGCATCCAGATTTTGCTGCCCGATGCGGTTGACCGGCGTTTTCGCCGGCGGGTGAAGACGTTGCCGGGCGCGAGCTGGCCTGCTTGGGGAGGCCATGTCACGTTGGTGCCGGCCTTTGTGCCGACCTGCCCGCCGCGGGAGGTCTTTGACCGCGTGGCGCAGGCGACGGGGCAGTTTGTGGCGTTCCGCATTCGCCTGGCCGAAGCGGTAGCCGAGGGGGATATCACGCGGCCGCATTTCCATACGGTCTTTATTCAACTTGACGACCCGGACAGCGAAGATCACCAAACGCTGGCGCGCTTGCAGAAGGTGATCTTTGCGGCGCTGGCCCCGGTGCGCGATGCGGCCAAACCTCAACTCGACGCTGTGCCTTTTAAGCCGCATTTGACGTTGGCGCTGGGGGTGGGCGACAGCGAGGCCGCCGCGCTGGTCAATGCGCTGCGCAGCGAACCGATGCAGGCTGAATTTCTGGTGGATGCTGTGTGGCTGGTGTTGACGTGGCCTGCCGAGACGCATGACTCACGCGTGGATCGGGTTCCTGTCCCGCTGGCCAAACCGGCCCTGCCGCCGAGCGAGCTGCCGCCGGGCACCTTGAGCGATTAGCCGCGGGACGAAGACGCCCAGGAAAGCCCCTATCAAAAGGAGCGCCCATCATCGCGGGCGCGATGATGGGCTTCGTACAAAGGAGGAACCAAAGGAGGTGCTGATTGGATGCTGTGAAGTAAGCTCCCCTCATACTTCACGGCTCCGGTAAGCGACTAACGCGGCTTCAATGTACCCTCGGGCTGAGGCGCCTATGAATCAATCTTACCAGGATGTGCTTAGTCGCTTACCGGAAGCCAATCGCCTCCGTCTTACTTGTGAAATATTCTACAACAGGTCGCGGGTTCGCGCAACTTTTAGTTCCCGTCGGTGTTCATTTAGGTGACATGCAGGCCGTCTCGACTCATTCCCCAAGCTGTGGATGGGGGAAGTTGCTTGGATGATTTATCTTGAATGAATCCTAGAATAAAGGAGTTGTGGCGCAGTTGTCTGATTGTGTTGTGCTGATATTGACAGGTTATGCGGCGCTGACTACAATGGCGCAAGCGTACCCGGCGGACCAGAGGCAGAGGAGTTAAGCCGCGTCTGCCCTTATCGATGGGGGACAGGCCCCCTCTGGTCGGGGGCATGCGGGCAGCGGCGCGCGGTGGATCTGACCTGGCGACCTATGCACCCAGTCGCGGTAGGCGCATAGCATAGATTCTGAACAATTTCGGAACTGTAAACCAATCAATACCCATTTGCACCATTTCGGACTTCGGGAAGGGAAGAACTCATCATGGCCGAGAAAGAAACGTTTGAGCGGGTCCGCAATATTATCGTCGATCAACTGGGTGTGGATGTCGACGAGGTCACCATGGAAGCCAACTTCCGTGATGATCTGGAGGCAGACAGCCTGGACCTGGTCGAGTTGATTATGGCGTTCGAGGAAGAGTTTGGCGGCGAGATCAGCGACGAGGAGGCTCAGAAGATCGTGTCGGTGGGCGACGCAGTGCGCTTCCTCGACGCGATTTAGCGCGCGTCCGGCCCAGGCGCGCGTCCGGCGGGCTGTTGCCGCTGCCGGCGCGTGGCGGTCTGGGCGGAGCCAAATAAAGCTGCGGCAAGCAGGCGTAGCCGGATGTACGCTGTGAACCGCCGGCAGCTTTGGATGCGACTCTGAAAAGCAACAAAGGGGCGAGACCTGCCACGCGGCCGGCTCGCCCCTTTTGATCTCTGCGATTGATCGCCGCGATTTCGCATCTGGACTCGTCTGCCTATGGATGCCGGCTACACACTCTCACCCCCTGACCTGGCCCTCTTGGTCAATGCGGGCGGGGCCAGCCGCCGCATGGGCCGCAACAAAGCGCTGCTGCCCGTGGGCGATGGCGTGTTGCTCACCTATGTCCTGCGGCGGCTGCGGCAACTGGCGCAGGCGGGCATCGTCGTGGTGGCCAACGACCCCGCGGTGGTGGCGGCGCTGCGGCCTGAGCCGTCTCTCCAGGTTGTGGCGGATCGATGGCCCCAGGGCGGCGCGCTGGGCGGGCTGGCGACCGGGCTGGCGCTGATGTCGGGCTGGACGCTGGCGGTAGCCTGTGATATGCCCTTTGTCGATGCGGAGCTGGCGGGCTATCTGGCGACGCTGGCGACCGATGATTGGGATGCGGTCGTGCCACAGAGCGATGGATATGCCCAGGTGTTTCACGCCCTCTATCACCCGCGCTGTCTGCCGGTCTTGGAGGCCAATCTGCGTGCCGGCAAGCTGGCGGTGCAGGCGGCGTTTGACCAGTTGCGGGTGCGTTGGGTATGCGGCGATGAGTTGGCCGCGCGCCAGACCACGCCGGATGCTTTTCTCAACATCAACACGCCGCAGGAGTGGACCGCGGTGCAGGCGCGCTTGACGGGGGACAAAAAACAGCCGGAAGGGTGACCCTCCCGGCTGCGAATCTGTCGGCGGTTTTGTGGGGAGCGCGCCGGTCTAGTGTTCCAGGACACGCAAGACGTAGACGACCTTGCCGTTGATGCGGACGCGGTTGGCGGGGCGCACGATCGGGGCATAGGCCGGGTTGGCGGGCTGGAGCCGGACATTGCGCCCTTCGCGATAGAGATATTTGAGCGTGGTCTCTTCGTCGCCTTCGATCCAGGCTGCGACCATGTCGCCGTCGTTGGCGGTTTCTTGGTGGCGGAGCACCACGATATCGCCGTTGAGCACGCTGGCGTCGATCATTGAATCGCCTTTGACGCGCAGCGCAAAGAGCGGCCCGCGCGCCTTGAGCATCCCTTCGGGGATCGAGATGTATTCGTCGGCGTTGCCGGGCGTGCGTGCTTCGACGTTGATCGGTTCACCGGCGGCAATCGCGCCCAAGACCGGCACTTGCAGCAGCGACGAGGCGTCAAAGTGCAGCCCGCCGTTGGCCGAGCGTGTGTTCGCCATGGGCATCGGCGGCGCGTTCTCGGCGTCGACGCCGAGCTTCAACGCCTCCAGACGGTCCCAGTGCAAGCACAGCCCGCGGCTGACTTCTTTGCGCCGCGAGATCAGGTTGAGTTCCTCGAGCTTGGCCAGGTTGTAGTTGACCACGGAAGTACTGGAAATGCCAACCTGTTCGCCGATCTCCCGGATGGTGGGGGGGAACTCGTTTTCGTTGACGAAGTTGACAATGAACTGCATAATCTTGCGCTGGCGATCCGAGAGGTTGTTCATGCTGCTGCCTTTCCGCATATCGTCTCTAGTCTAGCAGGGGGCTATCCCAAGCAAATAATCCAAATTATCCCAACTCAGAACGTTTGTTTCCCAAGTTATCCCAAGTATACACGAACATTTGTGCGGTGTCAATAGGCGCGCGCACGTTTGTTCTTGCCAATTTGCAGAGGGGCGGGACGGTTTATTCGTCGAGCTTGGTTTGGGAGATGTAGGTGCGGAAGCGCTGCCAATAGGCGGCGCGGTCGGCGGCGCCGGCGGCCGGGTCGGGGAAGCGTTGATCGGCTTTGGCCTGGCCGCGCTGCATGGCAGTTTCCATGTCGATGCCGCACAGGTAGGCCAATTTAAAAATCATCACCTGCAGATCGCTAAGTTCCAGCGCCAGTTCGCTGCGCAGAGCGTCGAGGCCGGCCTCTTTGGCGTCGCGATAGCCTTCGAGTATCTGGACCAGCTTGCTGACTTCGCCCAGTTCTTCGAGTGCATGGAGCAGCGTGTGGCTGGGCAGCACCCGATCCCAGGTGCGCGCCTTGTCCCACGCTTCGAGCCAGGCTTGATATTCACGGATGTGCATGAGGTCAGGCGCTCTCTTCGATAGTGGGCAGGGCCGGCGCGCCGCCGCCCGCTGCGGGAATGGGGTGCGCGTCCATGTGCTGCAATCGGTGCAGAAATTCGACCGATTTCAGCCGGCGTTCGAGTACGGTGAGTAGGTAGCGGTGGAGCAGGTTGTCGACGCGCTGCAAGATATGCGGGCGCACCTGGACGCCGCGTATCGTAGGCCAGGTGCGTGTTTGGAAGAAGCGCAGCACCTTGAGCACATCTGCCTCAATCGGTTCGACATCGCGGCGGGCGGCGGCGCAGCCGGGGCAGAAGATGCCGCCTTCGCTCAGGCTGAGGAAGTTGGTCACCGGTTCGAGTTCGGCGTCGCAGCCCAGACATTCAAAGAGTTGGGGTTGGAACCCAGCCAGGGCCAGCAGTTGCAGTTGGACCCAGTGCAGCAGGAGGGGAGCGCTGCTGCTGCGCGGCTCCAGGGCGTTCAGCTCTTGCAGCGCCAGGATCAGCAGGTCCCAGATGGCGAGGTTTTCGTCGTCGGTCTCGGTGAAGCTGTCTACCAGTTCGGCTAAGTAGCTGGCTTGGCCGATCTTGTCTAGATCGCTGCGCAGGGCGGAGAAGCTTTCGACGCTCACCGCCTCGGTGATGATGTCCCAGGTGCGCGCCTTGGCGACCAGCAGCGAGGAATGGCCGAGCATTTCTAGGTGTCCGGCCTTGCGGCTGGTGGTCTTGCGTGCGCCTTTGGCGATCAACTCCAGCTTGCCATAGTTGGGGGTCAAGACAGTTAGGATGCGGTCGGCGTCGCCAAAGTCGCGGCGGCGAAGCACGACGGCATGGGTGCGGTAGAGCCGGCTACGTTCAGGCATGGCAGGTTCGGGTGGAGCGCCGGTGCGGCGCGCGACAGCGGGCCAATCCGTCCATCCGGCGGTGTCTACACCAGAGGACAGTATACCATAGGTTGGCTAGAACGGATATTCGCCGGGTGTATGTCGGGAACATTTTTAGCGCCGAACGGGCGCGTCGATGATAGCCGGCCGCCGGCGAGCAAACAAAAGACCGCCCCACGAATGGAGCGGCCTCATTGGTACCCCCAAGGGGATTCGAACCCCTGTCGCAGGCTTGAAAGGCCTGTGTCCTAGTCCTCTAGACGATGGGGGCGCAACGGTCTATGCCCGCCCGAAACCTAGGACCAATTTCGAGCGTGGGCGCAGTATAGCAGTCAGGGGGCAAACGGTCAAGTTTAGTCCATGCCTGTTGATTTGGATGTGATATAGGGTACTATAGTATGCCGTTGGGTATAGTATGCCGTTGGGCGTAGTATCGGTTTGTGTAGCACTGTTTGGCGCACCGCACTTGACGCCGTAGGCTGCCATTGTGGCCCTCGTTGTGGTTGGCTAGGAGGTTTTGGCTTGGACCGATTGGTTGTGGCGTGTGTGCAGCAACGCATGCATTTACCCCATTCTTTGGACGACTATCGAGAAGATGTGCGCCGCTTTTTGCGTGTGGCGGCGGCGAAGCAGGCGCGTCTGGTCATTTTTCCTGAACTGGGCGGGGTCATGGTTGCGCCGCCGATCCTCGACGATTTCCGGTCGTCGTTGCTGAAGCGGGCCGACCGCGGCCGCCGCCGCGACGCATCGCTGTGGCAGCGCACGACCGGTTCGCTGGCCGGTTCGCTGGCGACGCTGCTCCAAGCGGATTTCCGGCGGGCCTTGGCCGCGCTGCTGGATGTGGGCGCGCAGGAGGTCTGGGGCCGCTATGTGGAGGTGTATAGCGCGCTGGCGCGCGAGTTTGGCATGGTGCTGGTTGCGCCCAGCGCCTATCTGCCCGACCCGCGCGATGGGGTGGTGCGCAATATGGCCTGTGTCTTTTCGGCCAATGGCGATTTGCTCGGCCATCAGGCCAAGGTGGTGCTGCACCCGGCAGATGTCGACTTGGCGCAGCCGGGCAGCACTTGGGATGTGATCCAGACCGAGGTGGGCCGGCTGGGGCTGATCTTGGGCAGCGATGTACTCTACCCGGAGGTGGGCCGGGTGCTGGCCTATCAAGGGGCGGATGTCTTGGTCTGCCAGGCCGCTTGCACCGATGTGCTGCTCTACAACAAGATACGCGCCGGCAGTTTGGCGCGTATGCAGGACAATCAACTCTATGCCGCGGCCAGCTTTCTGGTGGGTGACAACCGTCTCAGCCGTGCCCAGCGCACCCCGTTTGTGGGCAAATCGGCGATCTTTGCGCCGCAAGAACTGACGCCGCGCGCCAACGGCGTTTTGGTCGAGATGGGCAACCAGCGCAGCGAAGGGGTGCTGGCGGCCCCGTGGGATTTTCCGGCGCTGAAGGAACTGTGGGAGACCTCCGAGACGCCGGTGCGCCGCCAGATCCCGCTGGCGCAGGCGGGCCAAGCCTTGGCACAGTTGTACGCACGCTTGCAGGCGCTGCCGCGCGTGCTGGAACCCACTCAACTGGCCTTGGATACGAGCCGGAAGCCGGATAGCGCCGCCGCGGAGGAAAAGTCCGCGGCCGTGGTGGGGTTGGAGGAACTAAGCGTGGTCAGTTCGATCACCAACCGCTGGCCGCTGTGGAACGGCTCGTATGCCGCAGGGGAAGGCATGGCCGTGGAGGAGTTAGAGGAAGACGCCTTTCTGTTTGATTTTGACGAGGCCGCACCACCCCCGCGCCGATCCGAAACCGCGACCTATGCGGAGCTGCGCGGCGAGGATGAGACTGATGAGATGGATATTGTGACGAAGTCGGGCAACGCCGAGGAGTGAGCGCGCGAGGCGAAAGGATGAGGACGCATCAATATGTGCGCTGCAGCAAAGTGTGCAGCGCACACCGGTCAATTTGACAGGCCTCGGACCCATTGTTATGATGCTGCGCACGGTATCTGGAGAGCAGCACGGCGCAGGATCACCCCAGGGTACTGTAGGACAGTTCACCTTGCCACAGCCGTTTGCGGCGAGCATCGGCTTCGCCACCGCCAATAAGCAGAGCAAGAAGGTGTGCCCGGACTAGTCGTCTGGTATTCCGTGCTTGCTCGAGATTCGGGAAAGCAACCGGCCATCCAGACGGATGGGCCGGTTTTTTTGTGTCTCGCATTCGTCTCTTGCATTCGTCTGCTGTTCAAGAATGGGAACCGACCATGAGCCTTGAAAACTTCGCCATCATCGAGTCCACGTTGCGCGAGGGGGAGCAGTTCGCCAATGCCTTTTTCAGCAGCGACCAAAAGGTAGAGATCGCCCATCTGCTGGATGTATTTGGCGTCGAGTATTTGGAACTGACCTCGCCTGCGGCCAGCCCGCAGTCGCGGCTCGACTGTGAACGGATTGCCCGGCTGGGTCTTAAGGCAAAGGTGTTGACTCATGTGCGCTGTCACATGGACGACGCCAAACTGGCCGTCGATACCGGCGTGGACGGCATCGACGTGGTCTTTGGCACTAGCAGCTATCTGCGTGAATTTTCGCACGGCAAAGACATCCCCTATATCATCGACCATGCCGTGGCGGTGATCGAGTTTGTCAAGAGCCAGGGCTTGCAGGTGCGCTTTAGCAGCGAGGACAGCTTTCGTTCGGATCTGGTCGATCTGCTGACTATCTACCGCGCCGTGGACCAGATCGGCGTGCATCGCGTGGGCATCGCCGACACGGTGGGGGTCGCCAACCCGCGGCAGGTGTATGAGTTGGTCAAGACGCTGCGCGGCGTGGTGCGCTGTGATATCGAGTTCCACGGCCACAATGATACGGGCTGCGCCGTGGCCAACGCCTATTGTGCGCTGGAGGCGGGCGCGACCCATGTCGACACATCGGTGTTGGGCATCGGCGAGCGCAACGGGATCACGCCGTTGGGTGGGCTGGTCGCACGCATGTACGCCTATGACGCGCCGATGATCCGCGGGCGCTACCATCTGCCCATGCTGCGCGAGGTCGAAAACTATGTGGCGAACCTGGTGAACGTGGATGTGCCCTTCAATAATTACATCACAGGCTTCACGGCTTTTACGCACAAGGCGGGCATCCACGCCAAGGCGATCCTCAACAACCCCAGCACCTACGAGATTTTAGACCCGGCAGACTTTGGGCTGACGCGCTATATCCATGTGGCGCACCGGCTGACCGGCTGGAATGCCATCAAGGAGCGCGCCGAGCAGCTTCAACTCAGCCTGACCGACGACGAGATCAAGAAGATCACGGCGCAGATTAAGGCGCTGGCCGACCAAAAGAACTTGAGCCTCGACGACGTGGATGTGCTGCTGCGCAGCTATCACAGCCAGAGCGTCGACGCCGAGGACCGCGATGTCTTGCCTGCACTGTAGCCGGTCCTGTGCCGCCGGGCGCGGGATGAGGGAGAAACGATGACCCCTGAGCCGCAGGCATGGCGCACCCTGGCGACGCGCCGTGAGTTTCGCAACCGCTGGGTGGGGGTGGTGGCCGATTCGGTGCAGCTCCCCGATGGGCGGCGCTATGAGTATACGCGGCTGGAACCGGCAGGGGTCGGCGTAGGGGTGATCGGCTTTAACGCCGCGGGCGAGGTACTGTTGGAGCGCGAATATCGCCACGGCGTGGGCGAGGTGATCTGGCAGCTTCCCGGCGGGCTGGCCGACGGCGGCGAGGCGCTGCAAGAAGCCGGGCTGCGCGAACTGCGTGAGGAGACGGGCTTCGCCCCGGCAGTGGTCAGCGCCGAGACGGTGCGCTATTTGGGGGCCGTCTGGGATAACCCGGCGATGGGGGTCGGGCAGAGCCACATCTACGCCGCCTGGGGACTGGAGGCGGCGGCGGAGACACGCCGCGACCCTGCCGAGATGGTCTCGCTGCACTGGCAGCCGCCCGCCTGGCTGCGCGCCGCGGTGCGCGAGGGCGCAATCAAAGACCGCGTGGTGGTGGCCGCGGTCGCCTTTTTGCTGTTAAATGGCTGGCTAGAGTAAAGCCTATGAATCGCTTTGATGCACAGGAGATTTTTTTCGACCCGGCGGCGCAGACCTTTGCTCAGAAAGCGCTGAGCCGCGCCGCAGGTCTGGAGAGGGTGGCGGTGGGCCAAGTGGTGGACGCGCGGCCCGATATCGTCTTGAGCCATGACAACACGGCGGCGATCCGGCGCATTTGGCAGGAGTTCGGCCGGCCGCGCGTGAGCATCCCCGACCGGCTGGCGATCACGCTTGACCATGCCGTGCCCGCGCCCACCACTAAGCACGCCCAGAACCACGCCGAGATCCGCGCCTTTGTGGCGGAGCAAGGCATCCGCCATTTTTGGGAGGTGGGCCGGGGCATCTGCCACCAGGTGTTGAGCGAGGAAGCGATCGTGCTGCCGGGGCAGACGATCCTGGGTGCGGATTCGCATACGACCCATTTCGGCTGGCTGGGCGCGTTTGGCGCGGGGATCGGGCGCAGCGAGGTGGCGGTGTTGTGGGCCACCGGCGAGCTGTGGCTGCGTGTGCCGGAGACGATCCGCATCGTGCTGGAGGGCGACCTGCCGCCCGGTGTGACCGCCAAGGACTTTGCGCTGCGGCTGATCGGCGATCTGGGCGCGGACGGCGGCATCTACTATGCGCTGGAGTTCAGCGGGTCGGGGATCGACAGCCTGAGCCTGGAGGGGCGCATGGTGCTGCCCAATATGATGGCCGAGTTCGGGGCCAAGAGCGCCTATCTTGCGCCGGATGGCCGCACCTTTGACTATCTGGCGGATGTGCTGGCGCGGCGGTTGGCGCGTGAAGCGAAGTCCGAGGTCGACCGCGGCGCGCTGCGCGATGAGATCGCGGCGGGCGCGCTCTATCCGGACCCAGACGCCGCGATCTGCGCGCATCATACCTATCGGGCCTCGGCCTTGGAACCCTATGTGGCCTGCCCGCACGCCGTGGACAATGTGGCGCCAGTTTCGGCGGTGAGCGCCGTGCGCGTGCAGCAGGCTTTCCTGGGGACCTGCACCAATGGCCGGCTGGAAGACTTGGCGGCCGCGGCGCAGGTGGTAGCCGGGCGGACGGTTGCGCCGGGGACGCGCTTTCTGGTGATCCCGGCCTCCAGCCGCGTGCTGCAAGAGGCGCTGCGGCTGGGCTATATCCAGACGCTGATCGACGCGGGCGCGGTAATCGGCGTGCCGGGCTGCGGGCCGTGTATGGGCAACCATATGGGCATCCCCGCACCGGGCGAGGTGACGATCTCCAGCGCCAACCGCAACTTCCGCGGGCGCATGGGCACGCCGGACGCCGAGACCTATCTCGCCAGCCCGGCGGTGGTGGCGGCTTCGGCGGTGTTGGGGCGGATTGCAGACCCGCGGGAGGTGTTAGGATGAGCGAGAACCGCCGCACGTTGCAGATGATCCAAGGCCGGGCGTGGAAGTATGGCAACGACGTCAACACGGATGTGATCTTTCCCGGCAAGTACACCTATACTGTCACCGAACGGGACGAGATCGCGGCTCATGCCTTGGAGGATCTAGACCCTGCCTTCGCCGGGCAGGTGCAGCCGGGCGATGTGGTGGTGGCCGGGCGCAACTGGGGCTGCGGTTCCAGCCGCGAGCAGGCCGCGACGTGTCTGGTCTATAAGGGCGTGGGTGCGATCATTGCGGAGAGCTTTAGCCGCATCTTCTATCGCAACGCGCTCAACAACGGGCTGCTGGCCATCGTCTGCCCGGCGGCGGCGCAGGCGATCCAGCCGGGGGAGGTGGTGACGGTGGACCCGGTGGCGTGCTGCATCCGCTGCGCGGCAGGGGAGTTTGCCTTCCCGCCGCTCAGCTCCAGCATCTTGGGGATGGTGGAGGCGGGCGGGCTGGTGGCCTATGTCAAGCGCCGCTTGGCGCAGCAGCCATGAAAGAATGGGCGCTGCACCGCGCCTTTGACCTCTACCGCTGGCGCTGGCGCATCCTGCGTCCGGTCACGCTGGGCGTGCGCATGCTGTTGGTGGCCGAGGGGCAGGTGCTGCTGGTGAAGCATACTTACCAGGACGGCTGGCATTTGCCGGGGGGCGCGCTCAACCGGGACGAGATGCCGCAAGACGCCGCCGTGCGCGAGGCACGCGAGGAGGCGGGCGCGATCTTGCTGGAGCCGCCGCAGCTTTTGGGGGTCTACAGCAGCTTTGATACCGGCCAGAGCAACCATGTGCTGACCTATGCCGGCGAGGCGTTCCGGCTGGAGACGCCGACCGACCGCTGGGAGATCGCCGAGCGGGACAGTTTTTCGGTGAAACAATTGCCGCGTGATACGACCGAAGGGACGCGGCGGCGCATTCGGGAATATTTGGCGGGCCGCGGCCCCTATTCGGGGCGTTGGTAGAGCGGGTGGCGGCGATGGATGTGGCGATGTTTGGGCAGGGGATGTTGATCGGGTTTGCCATGCTGCTGGTGGCGGGTGTCTTTGCCGGGTCGGCGGCGTGGTGGCTGCTGCTCAGCGGCGGGGTCACGTTGCTGCGCGAGCGCATCACCGGCGGCGTGCTGCACTGGGTCAACCGGGCGGCGGGGCTGGTCATTCTGGCCTTTGGCGTCGTTCTGATTGCACAATTAGGGCGGTGATCTGTGATGGATGTCAAGCAACCGCTGCGGATTGCCTTGATCCCTGGCGATGGGATTGGCCGTGATGTGGTGCCCGCGGCGCGGCGCGTGTTGGAAGCCACCGGTCTATCATTCCAGTTTGTGGAGTTGGAAGCGGGCTGGGAGACTTTTGAGCGCACCGGTACGGCGCTGCCGCCGGAGACGCTGGCCGCGGTGCAAGGCTGTGACGGCACACTCTTTGGCGCGGTCAGTTCGCCCAGCCGCCGCGTGGCGGGCTACAGCAGCCCGATCTTGGCGCTGCGCAGCGCGCTGGACCTCTATGCTAACCTGCGCCCGGCGATTTCGCAGCCTGTGCCGGGCAGCCGGGGCGGGGTGAATCTGCTGATTGTGCGCGAGAACACCGAATGTCTGTATGTGAAGCGGGAGCATGAAGAAGAGGGCGGCGAACGCGTGATCGCCGAGCGGGTGATCACGCGCCATGCGTCGGCGCGGATCGCGCAGATGGCCTTTCAACTGGCGCAGACCCGCGCCGCGGCGCGCCCCGAACGCCGCCCGCGCGTGACGGTTGTACATAAGGCCAATGTGCTCAACCTGTCGGATGGGCTGTTTCGGCGCACGGCGCTGGAGGTGGCGGCGCAATATCCGGATGTGGAAGCAGAAGAACAACTGGTGGACTCGATGGTCTACCGGCTGATCCGCGAGCCGCAGCGTTACGATGTAGTGGTGGCGCCCAATCTGTATGGCGACATTTTGAGCGACGCAGCGGCCGCGCTCGTGGGCGGGTTGGGGCTGGCCCCCAGCGCCAATGTGGGGGCGCACGGGGTGGTGGCCGAGCCGGTCCACGGCAGCGCACCGGACATCGCGGGCCAGGGCATCGCCAACCCGCTGGCGTGCATCGCGGCGGCGGCTCTTTTGCTGGCGCATCTGGGCGAACCGGCCGCGGCGCGGCGCATCGAAGCCGCGGTAGATGTGACGCTGTCGGCAGGCGTCTGGACGCCGGACTTGGGCGGGAGCGCCACGACCGAGGATGTGACGCGCGCCGTGATGGAGGCGTTGGCGCATGTGCCTATCCTGTAAAACGTGGGGGGTAGAAAACCGTACCTGTGAATGTTAGTTGTGCGAGTCAAAATCTGAACCATTGTGAGGAGAAAAAACTATGTCGTTCAGGACTGTATCGGGTGTCGCCGAATGCCCGGAGTGCTTTGCCGAGATCGAGTTGAACAACGTGCTGCAGAACGAGATCGCGCAGTGCCCCGAATGTGGCGCAGACCTGGAAGTGGTCAGCATTGAACCGTTGACCTTGGCGCCGGCCCCCGAAGAAGAAGAGGACTGGGGTGAGTAAGATGCGTGTGGGGATTCTCTACAGCCGCGTTCGTGTGGAGGAGAAGCTGCTTTTCGAGGCGTTTGAGAAGCGCGGCGTCAGCATCGACCTGCTGGACGACCGCGACCTGGTTTTCGACATCACCGCCGGGCGGGAGCAGGCCAGCCAGTTCGACCTCTATGATCTAGTGGCGGAGCGCTGTATCAACCACAGCCGTGCGCTTTACAGCCTGCGCATCCTCAACGACCGCGGCATCAAGACGGTCAACACGGCGCATGTGGCGGATGTGTGCGGCAACAAGCTGCAGACGACCAGCGCCTTGGCCGCCAATGGGGTGCCGTCGCCGCGCACGCTGATCGCCTATTCGTCCGAGAGCGCGCTGCGCGCCATCGAGGAGTTGGGCTATCCGGTGGTGCTCAAGCCCGCCGTGGGGTCGTGGGGGCGGCTGTTGAGCAAGATCAACGACCGCGAGGCGGCGGAGGCCATCTTGGAGCACAAGGAGGTGCTGGGGACCTATCATCACAGCATCTTTTATATCCAAGAGTACATCCAGAAGCCGATGCGCGACATCCGCGCCTTTGTGGTGGGCGACGAGACGATCTGCGCCATCTACCGCAATTCGCCGCACTGGATCACCAACACGGCGCGCGGCGGGCAGTCGAGCAATTGCCCGGTGACGCAAGATCTGAACGAACTCTGCGTGGCCGCGGCCAAGTCGGTCGGCGGCGGCGTGGTGGCGATCGACGTGCTGGAGGACCCCGATCGCGGGCTGCTGGTCAACGAGGTCAACTATACGATGGAGTTCCGCAACAGCATCGCGCCGACGGGCGTGGACATCCCAGACCGCATGGTGGATTTCAGCCTCAGGGTGGCGCGTGAGGGCTGGGCCGCGGCCAATGGCTGGCGCAACGGGGAGACGGTCTTTCAGCCGGTCTCGCTGACGGGGGAGTAGGCCGGTATCTGCTGCAACCACTCGAAAGCGTAAAGCAAATTCATGGCAGAGAGTACAGCGACGTGGGCCCGCGCCTCGATTGTGGGCGCGTCCGGCTATGTGGGCGGCGAACTGCTGCGCCTGCTGCTAGATCACCCGCATGTGGAGGTGGCGCAAGTGACCAGCGAGCGCAGCACCGGTGACTATGTGCATTTCACCCATCCCAATTTGCGCGGGCGGACTAAACTCCAGTATGTGAGCGCGCGCGACGTGGAGGCGTGCGATGTGCTTTTTCTTGGGCTGCCCCACGGCGGCGCGATGGCGCGCATCGACGAGTTTGCGGCGCTGGCCCCGCGCCTTGTGGATTTGAGCGCCGACTTTCGGCTGCGCGACCCCGGCGACTATGACCGCTGGTATGGCAAGCCCCATGCCAACCCAGCCTGGCTGGCGAAGTTTGTCTACGGCCTGCCCGAACTGCACCGCGCCGAACTGGCCGGGGCTGCGTATGTCAGCGGCGTGGGCTGCAATGCCACGGCGACGAACTTGGCGATCTGGCCGCTGCTGGCCGGAGGGCTGATCGACCCCAGCCGCGGCGTGGTGTGCGAGGTCAAGGTGGGGAGCAGTGAGGGCGGCAACAAGGCGGGCGACTCGACGCATCACCCGGAGCGGTCGGGCGTGATGCGCAGCTTTGCGCCCACCGGCCACCGCCACACGGCGGAAATCCTGCAGGCCGCGGCCAAGGCGGGCGTGCAGACCGATGTGCATCTGAGCGCCACGGCGGTGGACAATGTGCGCGGGGTGCTGGCGACGGCGCACCTTTTTGTCAAACCTGGCGTGACGGAAAAAGACCTGTGGCGCGCCTATCGCCAGGTCTACCGCGGCGAGCCGTTTGTGCGCATCGTCAAGGAGAAGACCGGCGTCTATCGCTATCCGGAGCCGAAGATCCTGGCGGGCAGCAACTATGCCGATGTAGGCTTTGAACTGGACGAGGCCGGCGGCCGCGTGGTGGCGATCTGCGCCATCGACAACCTGATGAAGGGCGCGGCGGGGACGGCGGTGCAGTGTCTCAACCTGATGATGGGCTGGGACGAGACGGCGGGGCTGGGCTTTGCGGGGCTGCATCCGATCTAGGGTAGTAGGCAGTGGGCAGTAGTCAGAGGAGGGCAGGGGCAGAAAGTGAATATCTGTATGCGCGCTCTGGTTCTGGAACTGACGGCTGGCTGCTGACTACTGATGACTGCCATACCGACAATGCGACGTATAAGGATAGATGTTCGATGATTGTGATCAAGGTGGGCGGCGGCAAGGAGTTGAACATTGACGCCATCGTGGAGGATATTGCCGGGCTGCGCGCCGCGGGGAAGCCGCTGCTGCTGGTGCATGGCGGCGCGGAGACGACCAACGAGGTGGCCGAGGCGTTGGGCCATCCGCCGCAGTTTGTGACCAGCGAGAGCGGCTATGTGAGCCGCCGCACCGACCGGCGCACGCTGGAGATCTTTGAGATGGTCTATTGCGGCCAATTGAACAAGATGTGGGTGGAAAAGCTGCAGCGCGCCGGGGTCAATGCCGTGGGGTTGAGCGGGCTGGACGGCCGCGTCTTTGAGGGCAAGCGCAAGGATACGCTGCGTGTGCGCGTGGACGGCAAGCGGCTGGTGCTGCGTGATGACTGGACGGGGACGGTGGAGCGGGTCAACACGCAGTTGCTGACCTTGCTGATCGACGCCGGCTATTTTCCGGTGTTGACGCCGCCGGGCGCATCGGACCAGGGCGAGGCGATCAACGTGGACGGCGACCGCGCCGCGGCGATGGTGGCGGCGGCGTTCAACGCCGAGGCGTTGGTGATCCTGAGCAATGTGCCGGGGCTGCTGGCTGCCTTCCCCGACGAGTCAAGCTTGATCCGTTCAATCCCGCGCGCCAAGGCGGACAACTTTATGCAATATGCCGAAGGGCGTATGAAGAAAAAGGTGATGGGTGCGGTCGAGGCGATCGGCGAGGGTGTGCAGCGCGTGATCTTCGCCGACGGCCGGATCGAGAAGCCCATCAGCGCCGCGCTCGACGGCGGCGGGACCCAGATCGCCTAGTCAGAAATGGGAGGATGCCCGATGGATGAGACATTGTCTGCCCTAGACCTGGCCGCGGTGGAAGAGCGGATCGCGGGCGGCACGACGCAGCGCCGCGGCGATGTGGTGATGGCGCGCGGCGAAGGCTGCTGGCTGTGGGATACGGCGGGGCGGCGCTATCTGGATTTGACCGCGGCCCAGGGGGTCGCCATGCTGGGCCACTGCCACCCGATCTTGAGCCAGGCCATCGCCGAGCAGTCGCGCACGTTGATCTCCTGCCCCAATTTCTTTTACCAGGAGACGCGGGCGCGTTTTGTGGACAAGCTGGCGTCGGTGCTGCCGCAGCATCTGGGCCATGTCTTCTTGGCGAACAGCGGCGCGGAGGCTATCGACGGCGCGATCAAGTTTGCAAGGCTGGCGACGGGACGCACCGGGCTGGTGGCGGCGATGCGCAGTTTTCACGGGCGCACAGTGGGCGCGGTCTCGCTGACCTGGGAGCCTAAGTATCGCAAGCCGTTTGAGCCGCTGTTGGAGGTGACGCATGTGCCGTATAACAACCTGGAGAAGCTGGCCGAAGCGGTGACGGACCAGACCGCGGCGGCGGTGCTGGAGGTGGTGCAGGGCGAGGGCGGCGTGCATGTGGGCGACGCGGCCTTTTTGCAGGGGGCGCAGCAGCTTTGCCGCGAGCGCGGCGCGCTGCTGGTGTTGGACGAGATCCAGACCGGCTTTGGGCGCACGGGGCGCTGGTTTGGCTTTGAGCATTACGGTCTGGAGCCGGACATCATCTGCCTGGCAAAGGGGCTGGGAGCCGGTTTTCCGATGGGCGCGCTGGCCTATACGGAGCAGGTGCAGGCTGCGCTCTATCCCGGCGCGCACGGCACGACCTTTGGCGGAAATCCGCTGGCCTGCGCCGCGGGTCTGGCCGCGCTCCAGGTCTATCAGGAGGGGGTGATCGAGCAGGCGGCGGGCCGCGGGCGCTTGCTTTTTGACCGGCTCAACGCCGTGCTGGGGCAGCGCCGGATCGTGCGCGAAGTGCGTGGGTTGGGGCTGATGGTGGGGATCGAACTGCGCGAGAAGGCGGGGCGCTATCTCAAGGCGCTGATGGACGACCACAGCGTGCTGGCGCTGCCCGCGGGCAGCAATGTGCTGCGTCTGCTGCCGCCGCTGGTCATCTCCGAGGAGGAGATCGAGATGGGCGTGCAGGCCATCGCGGCTGTGCTGCCGGAGTAGCGTAGGCATGGAGCAAGCGGCGGTTGTGATGAATCGAGAGCAGGCGGTGGCGCTGCTGCGCGGCCTAGTGGCGATCCCCAGCCTGTCGCGGCAGGAGGCGGCGGCGGCGGCCTGGCTGGTCGAGCAGATGCAGGCGCTGGGGTTTGGCCGTGCCTATGTAGACGCGGCGGGCAACGCCGTGGGCGAGCTTGGGCCGGCGGATGCGGCGCAGGTGGTGGCGCTGCTCGGCCATATTGACACCGTGCCCGGCGACATTCCGGTGCGCATCGCGCCGACTGAGCACGGCGAGGCGCTCTATGGCCGCGGCGCGGTGGATGCCAAAGGGCCGCTGGCAACCTTTGTGGCGGCAGCGGCGCGTGTCGGCCATGCCTGGGCTACGGCGCAGGGGGTGCGCGTAGTGGTGGTGGGCG